>DCCL01000276.1:0-3111 GCA_002313795.1 Faecalibacterium prausnitzii | reverse complement strand
TGATGCTCTGCACGGCCACCTGCAAGCCCATCGAGGTCGTGACACCTATTCTGAGGGAAAAGGGTCTGGCAGATTATTTCGATTTCATCGGCGGTGCATCCATGGATGTGAGCCGGGATACGAAAACAGATGTCATCCGCTATGTTCTCTCGCAGCCGATGCTGCAGGGAAAGCGGGTACTGATGGTAGGAGACCGCAACGATGATATGCAGGGCGCAGCCAACTGTGGTCTGGATGTTGCCGCTGTGCTTTACGGCTACGGCAGCAGGGAAGAGCTTTCGCCTTTTGAGCCGCTCTTCATGGCAAAGGACTGCGCGGCGCTGACCAACTGGATCTTGACCCGCGTGGACAAGCCCGAAGACCTTCATTCCTGAAGCAGCGAGGAATCATTTATGAGTCGAATGACACAACCGGAAAAACAGAATATGACCCCCATGCAGAAGCGGGCCGTTCTGATCTGCATCATTTGTGTGCTGGCGGTACTGCTGACTTTTGGCATCACGACCACCCTGATGAAGCGAGATGCCGGGGCTGCGGAACAGCCCACCTCGGAGGTGGTGACAGATCCTGCTGACGGCAGTGACTTGGCAAGCCACTATCAGATCGATAACACATCCAGCGCTCTGCTGTCCGAAACAGCAGATGCGGGCGCGGATTATTTGAACGATACGCTTTTCCTGGGCGATTCCAACACCGTCCGCCTTTATAATAATGGTCTCATCTCCCTGCAGCAGTTCTGCGCAAAAGAGGGTATCGGCACTCAGGCTGCATTGAGCGAGGGCATCGTTACTTTCAAAGGCGATTCCAACCACTATACCATTCCGCAGGCTGTGGCCAAGATGAAGCCCCGCCGCGTGGTGATGACCTTCGGCACCAACGATACCGGTATGGAGGTCGCAGATTTCATTTCTCACTACACCGCACTGGTGCAGGCCATTCAGGAGAGCTATCCATACACGGATATCATCGTCAATACGGTGCCTCCCATCCCTGCAGACCACTCCAACTACCCCCACATGGATCAGGCCAAGATCGACGATTTCAACATGGCGCTTCTGAATATGTGTGAGCAACTGGGCGTCCGCTTCCTGAACACAGCCGAAGTGCTCAAGGGCAGTGACGGCTATGGTCAGGCTGACTACTATACCAGCGGAGACATCCACCTCAAGAGTGCTGGTCTCAAGGCTGTGCTGAACTACATCCGCACTCATGCCTATCAGACGGATGACCGCCGTCCGGATACCAACGGCATTCCCACCCGCACGATGGAATATGTCTCAAATCCCAGCTCCGCTGTGGCTGCGCCCAGCAGCATGGAAGCCGTAAGTTCCAGCGAGAGCCAGAGTGAGAGCGCCAGCAGCTCGGAAAGCACGAGCAGCAGCGAAAGCACCAGTGAGGGAAAGAAATACGAAGCTCACTACCGGGTCGATAAGAGCGGTGGTGGCACGCTGAGCACCGGGGATAATACCGGAAACAACTCTCTGTCCTATACGGTCTCCGATGCCAAGAAATCTATTACAGTCACAGCGGTTCCGGCAGATGGCTATGTCTTCGTCAAGTGGAGCGATGGCGTCACCAGCAAGACCCGTACGGACTCCGATTTCAAGCAGAATCTGGATGTCACGGCAGTGTTCGGAGCCGCTTCCGTCCACATTACCAGCGACGGCAAAGGCGGTGTCGGCAGTGCCTACACCTTCAAGGCCAACCTGAGCGGAAAATATGCCAGGACTGAGAGCCTGCGCTGGTATGCAAACGGTCAGGAGGTCACGCAGGCCGCAGGCCGTTCCAGCATCACCGTGGTCGTGGACAGCTCCATGGTCAATGCTTCCTATAAGATCCACGCCGTGATCAGTTACAACGACTGTAAGGTGAGCAGCAATACCCTGACCATTACCATTGGCAGTGGCGTGTCCAGTGAATCTGGCTCTACCGGCAGTTCTTCGTCTACTTCTCATGCCGGAGCGTCCGGCAGTACATCCTCTTCTTCGACAAGCACTTCGTCGGGTTCCGCATCGAGTGCTTCCAGCTCTTCCCAGAGCAGCAGCGCTTCGTCTGGCGCTTCCGGCAGCTCAAAGGCCGAGTCGGAGAGCAAAGCAGAATCCAAGGCAGAGAGCAAGTCCGAGTCCGCTTCAGAATCCAAAGCTGAGTCCAAAGCGGAAAGCAAGACAGAAGAAGCCAAGTCTGAAGCGAAGACAGAGGTTTCTGCCAGCAAGGAAAGCGAAAACAAATCCGCAGAATGATCTTCACCTTTCATTGGTCGGCCGCATAGGCTGAGCCGAAGGGAGGCAGACGTTTATGATCTGTGAGGAGATGCGTGTCCCCGGGCTGCCCGGTGTCGAAGATGTGACCGACGGCGATGTGGACTACTACGACATGGATTGGGAGAACATCGAAAACGGTGTGACCGAAGAGCAGATGGCAAAGTGCATGGCAAAAGCGTGCCCCTGCACGCAGGATGAATGCAGCGGGAATCTGCCCGAGCAGACCGACGATGAACTCTATGAAGTGACGCAGGAATGAACAAAATCAAGGGAAGCCAGCTCTGCAGGGCGGGGCTGGCTTCTCGCTGTTCTCAAATATCATGAAAGCGGCGCATGCCCCGGAAAGCAATGCGCCCGGAATAAAGAGGGGAAAGACTATGGCAAAATATTATTGCATCCTCTTCGATGCAGACAATACGCTTCTGAATTTTGATGCGGCTGAGAATAAGGCGCTGGCAGAAACTCTGGTGGAATATGGCATTGAGCCGGATGCTGAGACGATGCAGACCTACCGGGATATCAACTCTGAACTGTGGCGTCAGCTGGAAAAAGGCCAGGTCCGCCGCGATAAGCTGATGAGCGAACGGTTCACCCGCTTTCTCAAGGCCATCAATGCCGCCGGTGATGGGGTAGAAATGAATCGGTTCTATTTGGATCGGCTGTCCACCCACCCCGACTTGATGACTCCTGATGTGCTGGATGTGCTCAAGGAGCTTTCCGAGGTGGCAACGCTGGCTATTGTGACCAACGGTTTTGAGAAGGTACAGAGCCGCCGGGTGGAGGAATCCGGCATCATGAACTATCTCGAGGATGTTTTTGTCTCCGAGAAACTGGACAGCGAAAAGCCCAA
>DCCL01000117.1:218-4312 GCA_002313795.1 Faecalibacterium prausnitzii | reverse complement strand
GAGCCTCGTCGGCCGCTCCAACACGAAGCCATCGTTTGTGCAGAGATGCACGACGATGGCTTTTTTGTGTCAGGAAATGTTGACAGTATCCGGCTTGGGCCGTATACTGAAATCATCGTGCAGCAAACAGAGGCGGGCAGGGCCTGCCTGCGGGTGTTCCGCCCGCAGGGGCCGGCTCGCCTCTGTGCGTTGCGTAGAAGCGGTTTTCATGAGCATTGCACACTGCCTGAGCGGTCTGTTTGTCCGCATCATTCGGTGCACTCTGCTTTATGAAAACAACTTCTTACAGGAAAAGGAGGGAAACCAGTGATATTCGGCAAGTACATCAACCGCTATTATCTGCGGCACGCGCCTGCGCTGCTGCTGGGCATCCTGTCGCTGCTGATGGTGGACTATATCCAGCTGCTCGTACCGCAGCTCTACCGTCTGGTCATCAACGGCATCAACCTCGGGCAGGTAGTGGTGAAGGGGGAAACGCTGCCCTTTACCAAAGAGGTGCTGTTCCAGCACATCTGCCTGCCCATGATCTGGATCGTGCTGTTCATGGTGGTCGGCCGCTTTTTGTGGCGCGTCTGTTTCTTCGGCACCAGTGTCCGGGTCGTCACCGACCTGCGGGAGAAGATGTTCGACCACAGCCGCCAGCTCTCGCAGCAGTATTATCAGGTGAACAAGGTGGGCAACCTGATGAGTCTTTACACCAACGATATCGACACCATTCAGGAGTGCTTTGGTGACGGTATCCTGATGTTCTTTGACGCCCTGACCCTGGGCCTGCTGGCCCTCTATAAGATGTGGCGGATGGACACCCATCTGACCCTTCTGGCCCTCATCCCCGCGGGCCTGATGTTCGCCATCGGCACCGTGATGAGCCGGGTCATGACGAAAACATGGGAGAAGCGCCAGCAGGCGTTTTCTAACCTTTCCGACTTTGCGCAGGAGAATTTCTCCGGCATTGCGGTCATCAAAGCTTTTGTCAAGGAACTGAAAGAGCTCATTGCCTTCCGGAAGCTCAACAAGGAAAATGAGGAGATCAACGTCCAGTATACCCGCATCTCCGTCCTGCTGGAAGTCATGGTGACCTTCTTTGTGGAGTCGGTCATCTGCGTCATCCTGGGTTACGGCGGCTGGCTGGTCTATCAGGGCCGGTTCAATGCAGGCCAGCTGGTGGAGTACATCGGCTACTTCGAGGCCATCGTCTGGCCCATTATGGCAGTCTCCATGCTCATTGAGAAGACCTCCCGCGGCAAAGCTTCCCTGAACCGCATCACGGAGATGCTGGACGCTCCCATCGATGTGGCCGACCGCGCCGGTGTGCCCGACCTGAAAGACCCTAAAGGCGGCATCGAGTTCCGCCACCTGACCTTCCGTTACCCGGACGGAGAATTCGATGTGCTGAAGGATGTCTCCTTCACCGTCCGGCCCGGTGAGAGCGTGGGCATCGTGGGCAAAACCGGCGCGGGCAAGACTGCACTGGTGGATCTGCTGCTCCGCACCTATAATGTGGCAGACGGCACCCTCTTTATGGATGGGCAGGATGTCAATAGCGTCTCCATCCGTTCGGTGCGGCGGGCCTGTGCCTATGTGCCGCAGGATAACTTCCTCTTCTCGGATACCATCGCCCATAACATCGCCTTTGGTGTGGATGATGCCACCCCGGAGGACATTGACCGCGCCGCCAGTCTGGCCGATGTGCGGGACAACATCGTGGACTTTAAAGACGGCTATGAAACGGTTCTGGGCGAGCGGGGCGTCACGGTCTCGGGCGGCCAGAAACAGCGTATCTCCATTGCCCGGGCCCTGCTGAAGGATGCACCGATCCTCATTCTAGATGACTCGGTGTCGGCGGTGGATACCCGGACGGAAAAGATCATCCTCGATAACCTGAAGGCCAGCCGGGCAGGGAAGACCACCCTGCTTATTGCTCACCGCATCTCTACCGTGGAGGGGCTGGATAAGATCGTCTTCCTTGAGGACGGCCATGTGGAGGCAGTCGGCCCCCATGACCAGCTCTACGCCTCCTGCCCGGAGTACCGCCGGATGGTCGATCTGCAGAAGCTGGAGGAAGAAGTGGGAGGTGGCAACGCATGATGAACTTGAATCCGCTTCTTCTGGTGGGTGGTGTCATCGGCACCGTGACCATCCTGCTGCTGGCGGCCTACGTCCGAGTCAAGGACAAAAAAACGGCGGGCAGCTTTGAGCGCAACATGAGCGACGGCGAGATCATGCGCCGCCTGTTCGGCTACGCAAAACCTTACGTGAAGCAGTTCATTGCAGTGGGCATCCTCGTGCTCTGCTCCATTACCTATGACATCGCCTCCCCCCTCATCGTGGGCTATATTGAAGAGATGGTGGTGGGCGACTTTGAACTCCGCAGTCTCTATGCCGGTGTGGCGGTCTATGCCGGTGTGCTGGTGTTCTCCATGGCCAGCACCTACCTGCAGGCGGTCATTTTGCAGCGGGTGGGACAGCGCATCATCTCCGACCTGCGCGAAGACCTCTTCACCCACATTGAGTCCCTCTCCCATGGGCAGCTCAACGAGATCCCGGTGGGCAAGCTGGTCACCCGTGTGACCAACGACACCAACGCGATCTCCATGATGTTCACCAACCTGTTCGTGAACCTGACCAAGAACTTCTTTGTCGTTCTGGGTATTCTGGTGGCGATGCTCTGCCTGAACTACGAGCTGACCCTGATGGTGCTCTGCTTTGTGCCCTTCATCGTGCTGTTCACAGTCATCTTCCGCAAGTTCTCCCGCCGGGCAAACCGAAAAGTGAAGGACGCCACCACGGACATCAACACCTACCTTTCCGAGAACCTCTCCGGCATCAAAGTCACCCAGATCTTTGGCCGCGAGGATGAGAAGATGGAAGAGTTCTGCCAGAAGAGCCGTGCCCTTGCCCGGGCGACTCAGGAGCAGATCTTCGTGTTCAGCGTGTTCCGCCCGCTGGTGTATATGCTCTATATCAGCTCCATCCTCTGTCTGTTCTATCTGGGCGGCATGGGCCATCTGAACCACATCACCTTCCTGGGACAGTCCATCTCCAGCGGCACCGTCGTCACTTTCTATATGTACATCTCCAAGTTCTTCACCCCTATCCAGAATCTGGCGGAGCAGTTCAACTGGCTGCAATCGGCCATGGCTTCTTCGGAGAAGGTGTTCTCCATCATGGACATCCAGCCCCAGATGGTGGACGCCCCGGAAGCCATCGAGCTGAACGAGATAAAGGGTGAGATCGAGTTCAAGGATGTCTGGTTCAGTTATGTTCCCGGGGAATGGGTCCTGCAGGGAGTCTCTTTCCATGTGTCACCCCGCCAGACCGTGGCCTTTGTGGGCTCCACCGGTTCGGGCAAGAGCACCATCCTCTCCCTCATCTGCCGCAACTACGAGTTCCAGAAGGGCGAGATCCTCATCGACGGCATCGACATCCGGAAGATAAAGATCGATTCCCTCCGCCGCCACTTCGGCCAGATGCTGCAGGATGTGTTCCTTTTCTCGGGCACGATCCGCAGCAACATCGTCCTGCGGGAGGAAAATATCTCCGATGAAGAGATCATGAAGGTATGCAGATACGTCAACGCCGACCACTTCATCAATAAGCTGGATCATGGTCTGGACGAGGAGGTGCGGGAGCGGGGCAACAACTTCTCGGCAGGCCAGCGTCAGCTGCTCAGCTTTGCCCGCACCATCCTGCATAAGCCCAGTGTCATGATTCTGGACGAAGCCACCGCCAACATCGACACAGAGACGGAGCTGCTCATTCAGGACTCGCTGGAAAAGATGCGGAGCGTGGGCACCATGCTCATTGTGGCACACCGGCTTTCTACCATCCAGCACGCGGATAATATCATCGTGCTGTCCCATGGCAAGATCCTGGAGCAGGGCACCCATCAGCAGCTCCTCGCAGCCCATGGACGGTATTATCAGCTCTATACTCTGCAATATCATAAGGAACATATGGAGTAAAAACAAAACAGCGCATGCCGTATCTCGTGTGGCAGGCGCTGTTTTCATGTCAATGCTAAGAAGCCGTTTTCATAAGCATTGCACACCGCCCGGACGGCCTTTTTGCTCCCATCCTGCGTTGCTTTCCCT
>DCCL01000117.1:0-142 GCA_002313795.1 Faecalibacterium prausnitzii | reverse complement strand
CCCTGCTTATGAAAACAGCTTCTTAGTAGATATAGGGCACGATGGCCGGCTGATCTGCCTTATGCTCTCCGATGATCTTTTCCATCCACACCATATCGTACCACCGGCCGAACTTATAGCCACAGTTGTGGAAGGTGCCCGC
>DCCL01000237.1:3383-3562 GCA_002313795.1 Faecalibacterium prausnitzii | reverse complement strand
TCCCGGCAGAGTGCAGCCTGATATAGCGCATCATATTCAGTTGACGGTTTCAGATTTGCAAAGCCCTCCCGGATAGCGGAATCTTCAATGCTGGACAGCCACAGCCGGGAAACGGGCTTTTTGCACCCGGCCTGTTCATAGACCAGCCGGAAAATCAGTTCTCCCTCCCGGCCTGCGTC
>DCCL01000237.1:0-3270 GCA_002313795.1 Faecalibacterium prausnitzii | reverse complement strand
GTGCTGGCAGACACAAGGTACTGCCATTTCTGCGGCAGGATGGGCAAATCCGTGATGCTCCACTTCACATACTGCTCCCCGTAGGCACTGGGCGGTGCCAGTTCCACCAGATGCCCGACACACCAGCTAATGAGATAGTCGCTGCCCTCAAGGTAGCCATCCTGCCGCCCATGCACTCCCAAAACCTTGGCGTAAGACATGGCAACAGACGGTTTTTCGGTCACGATCAATTTTACGATAAGAAATTCCTCCAATCTGTTTCAGATTATGGTATGTAGGCGGCAAACGCCGCCTTAAAGTCAAATGGGTATTACGTCCTGTCCCTCGGAACCGTCCTCACCGGAATCGTCTTCCGGGGGAATCTCGAAGTCACCCGTGTCCTCGGTGTAGTCTGCATCCGGGTCAAGGGCTTCTTTTTCGGCCTGCTTTTTCTGCTTCTGCTGGATGAAGAAATAGAAACCGCCGCCAGCCGCCAGCGCGATTAGCACAACGACACCCAGAAACGCCGCAGCATACTTTGTGACCTTATTCTCTTTCGGAGCGTCTGCCGCTTCTTCCGCTTCCTCTGCGGCTTTCTTGGCATCCTCCTCTGCCTGTTTACGCTCCTGCTCTGCTTTGGCCGTAGCTTCTTTTTCAGCGGTATAAGCATCGGCGGCATCTTCGCCCATCAAGGCCAGAAGGTCAGTTTCATCCACCAGATTCATAAAGTGGACAGTCTGCTGACCCTTGGCATTGCGGTCGATCACCAGATAGAAGGTAGCACCCGACTTGCTCACCATCGTAATGAACTGCTGGCCGCTTCCATCGGAATAGTTGGTGTAGTAGTCATCCACCAGCGTCAGATTGCCCTCCGGGGTCAGTGCGCCAGATTCCTCATCCGTAATGGTGACGGTATCTTCTTCCACAATTTCCGGCAGAACAGGCTGTTCCACCGGGGTAGTATCGCCCTCATAAGCGAAAGCAGGAGCCGCCATACCGATGCACAACACCGCCGACACCAGCAGTGCGCCAAACTTCTTAATCTTCATCCGAATCATCCTCCTTTGCAAACACAGCACCGACTGCGGCCAGCGCAGCCGGGTTCGGGGTGGTAGTGGCAGACTGCCGCAGCAGGGCGGCAAGCTGTTCCGGGCTGACCTTTGCACTGCGCACCATTTCGTTCACCTCGGCGGCTTCAGCCTCCTGAATTCGCCGCTCCAGAATCTCAATGCGGTTGTTCAGTTTGATGCGCCGCTCTTTCTCTTTTTCGAGCATTGCGCGCAGCTTGTCCAGTTTTTCACTCATAGTTAAACCCTCCATTTCATTTTGAAAGCCGCCCAAATCCTGCGAGATGCTGCTCCCAGTAGGACGAATGAATATTTGCATATTTGATGGGATCGCCAGCAGAAAGCATCATTCCGTTTCCGAGATACAGCCCGACATGGCTCATCCCCGGCGTATCATACGTTCCCTTGAAGAAAACCAAGTCACCGGGCTTTGCTTCAGCTTCGGAAATATGCTGGCTTTTCTGCCATAATCCGTTTGCGGTGGTGCGGCCAACATCATAGCCGTTTTGATTGTAGACCCAGCAGACGTAGCCTGAACAGTCAAAGCCAGTTTCCGGGGTGGAGCCGCCCCAGACATAGGGTGTTCCAACGTATTTCTTTGCTTCCTCATAGATAGCGGCAAACTCCGTGTCAGTCAGAGCTTCCGCAGGAACCGTGTAGTCGATGCCGGGTGCGCCGGAGCCATCCGAGCCACCGGGCGGCAGTCCACCGTTAAACAGGTAAGGCCGACCTCCCAGCGTTTCCTGAAAGATTTGATACCGCTTCCACTGGTCGTCTGTCAGTTCTTCCCGGATAACCACCTCCAAACCACGATTTTCCAGTTTGGTGTGGAAGATTTTGTATTCATATGGCACTTGCGTAGGAACAGGCACACCCGCAGGACTGATGACCCATACAGTCTTATACCGTATCTGAACTTCTACCCATGTCGTCAACTTATACTGCTTCTTGAAGATTTCCTTCAGTTTTCCCTGCACCTCTGACCGGGTATAGTCGTCATACAGGGTGGTCAGAAAAGATGTGAGCTGCCATGGGTCATGCTCGATGGGGTCGAGATGGTACTGATACTCGTTGTAGCCCGGATGGTCTTGCGGGGTGCGCTTGATTTTTTTATCAAGTTCCTTTTCCAATTCTTTGTAGTCCTGCTCTGCGCCGCGAATGTCCCTGTCCTCGGCGGTGTACATGGTCTGCCCGGACACCTGTGTGCCGCCCGAAAAAAGGATGCCGCAAGACGAAAAGCCGGACATCACCATGAGGATGAGCAAAACAAAAACGCCCACGATCACCAGAACGTGCGCGTTGCTCTTTGCAGCAGTCATAAGGCCGTTTACCGCTGTACTGACTACGCTTTTGCCCTTATCCACTACTTGCTCTACGCCAGACCGTGCCGCAGATGCACCACTGGATGCGGCCTTTTTGCCGCCAGCGGTCTGCGTCGCTGTGCCGCCCGACCGGGCGGCAGCATAATAGCTCTGCCGAATGTCATGCTTTTGCCGCCATCGGGAGAGCCAGTTGGAGCCTCCCTCGCCACTGCCGGAACCCCCTGCATTTTGTGGTGCGGTCGGCTCCTGTGCAGAAGATTTTGCGGTCTTGGTGCCTTTCTTGCCCTGCATTTTAGCTTTCCTTTTCAGCTTCCGGGCGTAGCGATTTTTGGAAATATCGTGGGCGGTTTCGGCGACTTTTTCACCCTCGTTCAACGCCTGTACACCGACATTATCTTCCTCATACTGGTCGATTTCCCAGTGTGCCGCAGACCGGGCGGCATGGGCGGCGTACATCTCGCGCTTCTGCGCTTTGCTTAATCGGCTCAGCTCGTCCGGGGTCAGTTCTGCCTTGCCAAACCGCAGATGCTGGGCTTTTTCTGCGGCCTTGTCTGCATCAAGTTTCAACTTCTTCTTTTTGGGCGTGGACTGCTCGACCTTTGCTTTCTTCGGGGGAGATCGGGTCTTTTTAGCGGACGTTTCCTCTTTGAAATTCAGTTTCGGACTGCTCATTTCTGCGCACCCTCCGATACCTCGCCCAATTTGGTGGTCATAATGCGGTAGAGTTCAAGGTCAGTCGGGAAACGGTCAACAAAGGGCAGAATGACATTGCCGAAGAAAAGCAGCCCTTCGCCCTCGCCGGAGTGGGTCACATAGGAAAGCTGGTGAGGGCTGATGTTCAACTGCTTTGCGAGGATTTGGCGGTCGCCTGCGGCCTGATTCAGCATGATGATCATGTCGGA
>DCCL01000199.1:1807-6844 GCA_002313795.1 Faecalibacterium prausnitzii | reverse complement strand
TCAATCGCAAACTTGTTTTGCGATAGCTGGCAGGGAACTGCCGGACAGCCCAAGCCGATAAGATGCAGCTTCATGCTTCCTGCTCCGGGATTTCCCGGCGGGCTTATGCCGTCTACCCTCAGTCTTTTTTCTCTTTTTCCTTCTCCTCTTCGTGGATGGTCCCGGTGCCGCCCTCTACCACGCCGTCATGGTCCAGCACGGCGACGATGGTTCCGAAGAAACATTTCACATCCAGCCAGAAGCTCATATGCTCCACATACCAGCCATCCAGCTTTGCCTTCACAGGGATCTCCAGCTCATCGCGGCCATGGATCTGCGCCCAGCCGGTCAGACCGGGGCGGACGTCATTGGCGCCGTACTTGTCCCGCTCCGCCAGCAGGTCGTACTGGTTCCAGAGGGCCGGGCGGGGGCCGATGACTGCCATATCACCCACGAGGATATTCCAAAGCTGGGGCAGCTCATCCAGACTGGTCTTCCGGAGAAAGCGCCCCACCCGGGTGATATACTGCTCCGGGTCGTGGAGCAGATGGGTGGGCATATCGTGGGGGGTGTCTATCCGCATGGTGCGGAACTTGAGGATGTGGAAATAGCTCTTATGGATGCCTACCCGCTTCTGTTTGAAGAATATCGGGCCGGGCGAGTCCAGCTTGATGGCAAGGCAGAGCAGAAGCAGCAGCGGCGACAGCACCAGCAGCCCGCAGGCCGACAGCAGGATATCCAACAGCCGCTTGATCCCTTTCTGATACATATGGTTCTCCCTTTTTCAGTCAGATTTGTTTTTATTATATATCATTTCCCCCTGCCCAAACAAGCCCCGCCGTACCCTTTCGGTAGAAAATGCCGGTTTTGTTGTATCGTTCTGGCGGTTTTCTCCCTTGCACCTGCCCGCCGTCTGCCGTACCATAAAGATAGAATTTTCTGATGTCTTGAGAGGAGCGTCGTGTTGTGATAAAGCATTTTGTATTTGGCCACCCTTTCCCCACCGAGAGCGTGGTGCTGGATCTGCCTGTGGAAAAAAGCCCTGTGCCCTTCCTGACCCCGGAAGGAGACGGCTGGCAGTATGTCATGCAGGAAAAGGACATTGTTTACGGTCTGGGTGAGATGCCCCGGGGCCTCAACAAGCGGGGCTGGCATTACGAGACCAACAACACCGATGAGAGCCGCCATGGGGAAAACAAGCTCTCCTACTATGCCGCCCATAATTTCCTGCTCATCTCCCCTGCCGACAACAGCGGATGCATTGGTATTTTTGTGGATTTCCCGGGCAAAGTGTGCTATGACATCGGCTACACCCGCCATGATATCCTCCGCTTCGCCGCGGCAGAGCCGGATTATGCCCTCTACATTCTGACCGCTCCCACGGCGGCAGAGGTCGCCAAAGAGTTCCGGCAGCTCATCGGCCCCAGCTATATCCCGCCCCGTTGGGCCTTTGGTCTGGCCCAGAGCCGGTTCGGCTACAAGACTGAGGACGATGTGCGGGAGGTTGCCGCGCAGTACAAAGCCAGCGGCCTGCCGCTCGACATGATCTGCATGGACATCGATTATATGCAGGACTACGCTGATTTTACCATCAACAACTCCCGCTTCCCCGATCTTTCCCGGCTGGCCGCCGACCTGAAGGCCGAGGGCATCCGGCTGGTGCCCATCATCGATGCAGGCATCCGCTGCAACGAGAATGACCCGGTCTGCCGGGAAGGGCTTGAAAAGGGCTATTTCTGCACAAAAGCCGATGGTACGCCCTTTGTGGCAGCGGTCTGGCCCGGCAAAGCCTATTTCTCCGATTTTCTCCGTCCTGAGGTGCGGGAATGGTTCGGACGGCAGTACAAGTTCCTCA
This sequence comes from Faecalibacterium prausnitzii, assembly GCA_002313795.1. Classification (GTDB taxonomy): domain Bacteria; phylum Bacillota; class Clostridia; order Oscillospirales; family Ruminococcaceae; genus Faecalibacterium; species Faecalibacterium prausnitzii_L. Next base: position 5,010 of record DCCL01000199.1, on the reverse strand, counting down.
CCGACTGCGGCATTGAGGGCTTCTGGAACGATATGAATGAACCGGCACTTTTTTACTCGCCGGAGCGGCTGGAAGAGTTCTTTGCCAAGGCCGACGCCCTGAGCCAAAAAGACAACCTCGACCAGAATGATTTCTTCGGGATGGTGGGCGATGTGATGGGCCTGATGAACGCCCCCGAGGATTACCGCAGCTTCTACCACGACACCGCTGCCGGGCGGGTGCGGCACGACCGGGTGCACAATATTTACGGCGGCAACATGACCCGGGCTGCAGGTGATGCCTTCCGGAAGCTGCGCCCCGGCCAGCGCACCCTGCTCTACAGCCGCAGCAGCTTCATCGGCTCTCACCGGTGGGGCGGCATCTGGCTGGGCGACAATCACTCTTCCTGGAGCCAGCTGCTGGCCAACATCCAGATGATGCCCGCCGTCCAGATGTGCGGCTTCCTCTACAGCGGTGCCGACCTCTGCGGCTTCAGCAAGGATACCACCCCCGACCTGGCCCTCCGCTGGCTGGAATTTGGTCTGTTCGCTCCCCTGATGCGGAACCATGCAGACGCCCAAAGCCGCCCGCAGGAGTTCTACCGGTTCCCTGAGCTGCTGCCCGCATTCCGCAACATGCTGGGTCTGCGGTATGCCCTGCTGCCCTATCTCTACAGTGAGTTCATGAAGGCAGCGCTGGAAAGCGCCCCCTATTTTCGGCCTCTGGCTTTTGACTATCCCGCTGACGCCAACGCCCGGGAAGTGGATGACCAGCTCCTGCTGGGCGAGGGCCTGATGATTGCTCCCGTGCACACTCAGAACGCCCATGGCCGGATGGTCTATCTGCCCGAGCAGATGAAGATGCTCCGGCTGCGCAGTGCTTCCGACTACGACGAAGATATCCTGCCCGCCGGGTGGCATTATCTGTCCTGTGCGCTGGACGAAGTGCTGCTCTTCCTCCGCCCGGACTGCACTGTGCCGGTGGCAAAGCCTGCTATGAACACTTCGGAGCTGGACGATCATGACCTGACCTTCTGGAGCTATGCGCCGGACGGCAGACCTGCCCCCTACCGGATGTACACCGACGACGGCGTGACCACCGATTATGACCGCCCTGAGCACTGGCACATCGTGGGAGACGCCCTCTAAAATTTTTCTGCTCCTCTGATTTAAACAAAAAGGGAGACCACCTGTTGGACAAAGCCAACCGGGCGGTCTCCCTTTTCGATTGCTATTGTATGGATGCTGAGAAAAATCGAAGCGCGAATTTTCTCAAAGCGCCTTATTTTTCCTGGATCTGCTTGCCGGTCAGATGCTCCACCGTGATCTCATAGAGCTGCACGGCCTTGATGGCTTTTGCCACTTCAGCGTCCACCTCTTCCCGGCTGGGATAATATTTTTCGGCCAGCTGACGGACTTTTTCCTCGGTGACAGCTGCATCCTCGATGAGATGGCAGCGGCCAAAGACCACCGTGCTCTGCACGTAGGGTGCCCAGTCGCCCGGCTCAAAATGCTCATTGCCGTAGACGGTAAAGCAGATCTTATCGCACTTTTTCAGAGCGTCCACCTTCTGCCCGGTCTTTGCGCCGTGAAAGTAAATTTTATTCCGGCTCTCATCGTAAAAATAGTTCACCGGGATAGCAAAGGGGTAACCGTCGTCGCCGTTGACTGCCAGCACGCCTCTCCGGCACTGCCGCAGCAGCTGCCGGGCGGCTTCATCCGAGATGGCGCGGCTGCTTCTTCTCATGGGTCGGAACATTCTGCTTTTCCTCCGCTTACAGATAAGATACGGTGTCGGACAGGGGCTTTCTGGAATCGTGGTTAGGCAGAGGCTTGGTGCCTTCTGCGGCATAGCCCAGATCAAGGATCATCAGGATCTCTTCGTTCTCCGGCAGGGCCAGCTCCTTTGCCAGCTTTTCCGGGTCAAAGAAGTTGATCCAGCAGCTGTCCACGCCTTCATTGGCGGCGGCAAGGATCATATGCGTTGCCACGATAGTAGCGTCCTCCACGCCGGAATCCCGCTTTTCGCCAGGATAAGTAAAGACGTTGTTCTTATCGAAAGCAACGACCAGACAGGTGGGTGCACCGTAGCGGCAGGGAGTGACAGCATCGATCTTCTTCAGGCCCTCTTCAGACTGCACCACATAGATGTGCTGCTCCTGAAAATTCTTGGCGGTGGGAGCCAGACGGCCCGCCTCCAGAATGGCATTCAACTTTGCAGCGTCCACTTTGCCTTCCCCGAAATTCTTGCAGGAATAGCGCTCTGCAATGACCTTTGTAAATTCCATGTTACGAACCTCCCATAAATTTTCTGTAGTAATAGTATATTCCTGTTTTCCTACTGCGTCAATGGGGATTCACACCAGACTCCTGTTTCAGCGTCTTATAAGTGCCAAAGCGGAACCGTTTGTCCAGCACATCTCCCGCAAAACCGATGGCTTTGCCCATGGTGAAGGCCGCCGCGATGGTGCCGATGCCCAGACCTTCGAGGTGATGCAGGAAGCCGAGGGTCAGACCGGCTGTCACTGCAAGACAGATCACGTCAAAGGAAATTTTGATCCTCGGGTACGGGATGCTGGTGATATCGGCCAGTTCCCGGGGAAACAGGTCGGTGGGGACGATGGGCAGGCCGCACCGGTTGGAGAAGGCGATGCCCAGACTGATGAGGCAATAGCTCATCACGAAATAGACGGCCCGCATGGGAATATTGTAGGGCAGGATGTTGATCCACGCCTCATGCACATCCAGCAGTTTGCCGAACACGAACCCCACCACGAAGCTGAAGAGATAACTCGGCACAAATTTTCTGCGCAGGAGCATCAGGCTAAGCACCAGAGCCCCCTGAAACAGATAAGTCCAGGTGCCCAGTGTCAGCATGGGCCAGACCTCCGAAAAAGCAAAAGGCACACTGGAAATGGCCGAGATGCCTGCCCCGGAATAGAGCATCAGCACCACACCGAAGCTGTTGATGAGCACCGCGATGCACAGTGCCAGTTCGCCGCGAAAGAGCGGCAGAGATTTTTGTTCCATTGGTTTTCCACCTCATCCATAAGATAAGAAGCGGTTTTCATCGGCGCAGCATATCTGCCTGTGAAACCGCCCTCCGAAATTGCTTCCTTATCATAGCACGGTGGAGATCTGATTTCCAGATACAAAGCATCAAATTTTGTTAAGCATCCGGGCTTGTTTTGCTGTGCATCAGAACAGATCCAGCATATTATCCAG
>DCCL01000199.1:254-1738 GCA_002313795.1 Faecalibacterium prausnitzii | reverse complement strand
TCCGGCTTTGTCATGTAATACAGCAAAAACTCCAGGATCAGTGCACTGCCCAGCCCCCTGCCCTCGATCTTGAAGTTGGAAAAGCCCATGGGCAGATAAGTTTTCTGGATATCTTCTACCCCGATAAAGCTGGGGTTCTCCATGGCTTTGGAAAAACGGTAGCCCTCCTGTGCATCCGGTGCGGCACAGTGATGTTCCGGGCAGTTCTCTCCGAGATTTTTGCGGCTGACTGTTTCATAACAGCGCTTCCGGTCTTTGCAGCCGACCCAGCAGCACTCATTGCAGAGGAACTCCACCTTATCTTTCAGCGGCTGCGGCAGGGCATCCAGCTCGCGGAACGCTTTGTTCAGCCGGAAATCCGGCACCACATAGAGGAACTCCTCCCGGGCCAGTTCCTCGGAGAGCTGTCGGAACTCCGTCAGGACTTTTGTGGTGGATGAGACGAGATAAAGCCCCGGATACTGTTGTTTCAGGTAGTTCACCAGCAGTTCCGAATGAACGATGACGCCGTTCTGCACGCCGCAGCTCTTTTCAAACCGGGCACAGAGGGCGTTGCATTTCCGGTCGGAAAGGTGCTCTTTCCGAAGGAGCGAATTGCTGAAGGTCAGTCGGGCGGAGATGCCATACTCCTGCATCAGGGCAAGGACTTCTTCTGCGTTGTCCTCCCCGAAGCCTGCCCGTCCTCCGCCCCAGATGCAGTCCGCCGGGGCGCCGTAGATGGAGCCTATCTCGCACCAGTCGTAAAAATATTCCCGATGCTCCCGGAAGAGCGGCAGGAACACACGGTACAGCTCATAGAACTCGAACAACCCCGGCAGGTGATAATAAGCCCTTCCGCGTTTCGTCTGTTCCATCGTCTCATCTCCCCTCAGCCCGGCACCAGCGCAACGGTCACATCATTGACGTTCGTGCCGGTAGCGCCGGTCATGATAAGCCCATCCACGGTTTTCAGGGCATGGTAGGCGTCATTGTTCTGCAGCGTATCGAAAACATCCCAGCCATTGGCTGCAAGCGCGGCGGCGGTACCGCCGTCTGCATAGCCGCCTGCGGCATCCGTAGGGCCGTCGGTGCCGTCACTGCCCACAGAGAACACTGCCGCATCCAGCCCGGCAAGAGCAGGAGCTGCGGCCAGAGCCAGTTCCTGATTTCGCCCGCCCATTCCTTTGCCGGTCAGGTGGACAACGGTCTCGCCGCCTGCGATATAGGCCAGCTTTCTCCCCTGCCCCGCGTGGGTGCGTACAATAGAGCCAAAGACACTGCCCGCCTCCCGGGCCTCACAGCAGAGCCGGTCGGTCAGGAGGATGGGCTCATAACCCCGCTCCCGGCAGGCACCGGCCGCTGCGGCGCACAGTTCCCGGACGCTTCCGGTGATCTGAGTGGTCACGTGTTCCAGCCTTTTGGGCGTTTCCTCTGCCAGCAGAGCCTTTGCCTGTTCGGACAGGTTCAGGTGATACTTTTCCGCAACGGCCTGCGCCTGTGCGCAG
>DCCL01000199.1:0-164 GCA_002313795.1 Faecalibacterium prausnitzii | reverse complement strand
ATGCTGAACACCTGCGCCGGGGCGCAGGCAAGGGCAAATCGCCCGCCCTTCACGCCGGAGAGCCGCTTGCGGATGGTATTCATCTCCACGATATCGGCTCCGCTGGCAAGGAGCTGGGCTGTGATGTCCTGCAATTCTTTCCCGGGAAGCAGCGGCTTCTCAAA
>DCCL01000223.1:4547-4889 GCA_002313795.1 Faecalibacterium prausnitzii | reverse complement strand
CTGGAAAGTGTGCTCCGCTGGGCTTACAATCGAGAAAAAACAGAAAGGAAGGTTTTTATGGAGATCCAAATCACCCAAAAGAGCTGCGGCGGCACAGTCTTTGCCGCCCAGCCCGCACGGCTGCATCTGGGCGCCCAGAACGCCGAAGGTGTGGACACCCTGCAGTTTGAACTGCCGGACGCCTGGGCAGACTGCACCGTGCTGTTCTATCTGCGCCGGAGCGATGGCATCCAGCTGGCCCCCATCCCGCTGGAAAACAGCTGTGTGACCGTGGACCGCCGGCTGACCGGCTGCACCAGCGGCCAGTGGATGCTGGCGGCGGCAACCGGCAGCGGCTACACC
>DCCL01000223.1:1008-4515 GCA_002313795.1 Faecalibacterium prausnitzii | reverse complement strand
CCGCCTATACCCGCCCGGGCAGCTACGACGTCTATGCCACACTGCCCATTGACGGCGGCGTGGAAGAGCTGTCGCCCTCGCAGTATGAGCAGTTCGTCGCACGCGTGCTGGAAAGCGCCAGCACAGCCGCACGTGCTGCACAGAATTCAGCAGCCAGCGAGAGCAATGCGGCCGCTTCCGCCGCTCTTGCGCAGGCTGCTGCAGGAAAGGCCTCTGCCAGCGGCACGCAGGCTGTTGACTGTGCGGCCCGCGCCGAGGCCGCCGCTGCCCGGGCAGAGACCCTCGCCCCGGAGGACGGCACCGTGCGGAGCGTGAACGGCAAGGGTGGCGTTGTGGTGCTCAGCGCGCAGGATGTAGGCGCACTGCCCCGCCCCGCACAGCCCGTGGACGGCGAGCTGCTGCGCATCCTGCACACCGACCCGGACACCGGCCAGCTGACCCTGTCCACCTCGCCCATGCCCGACCTGAACGGCTATGTCCGCAGCAGCACGATCCCTTCTGCCGAAGCGGCCGGTGCCGTCAAAGCGGACGCCGCTTACGGCGTTTCTGTGCGGGCGGACGGCACACTGTGCACGGTGCCTGCCACCGAAGCGCAGCTGGATGCCCTGACCGATGCCCATTGCCCGCTGGTGCCTGTCCGGCTTCCCTACGGCGTCCGGAAGGCATTGACCAGCGCAGACGCCAGCTGGACAGAAGCCGAGCAGACCCGGGCGCTGCACCTGCTGGGCGCAGACACCGCTTTTTACTCTAAGGCAGAAGCCGATGCGCTGTTCGGGGCCGGGTACACGCTGCCAGCCGCCACGGCCTCCACACTGGGCGGCGTGAAGGTGGGCAGCAACCTGAGCATCTCCCCGGACGGCACCCTGACGGCCAACCTCAGCGCAGGCACTGCTGACCTGACCGCCGGTTCTTCCCCGCTGGCCTCCGGGGCCGTTTATCTGGTGTATGAATAAGGAGGTGCAGCAATGAGCGGATATTTTGGCGTCAGCAGCCAGGCCCGGAAGATCAGCAGACTGTATGTCGGCGTGAACGGCACCGCCCGGAAGGTGAAAAAAGCCTACACCGGAGATGCCTCCGGCAAGGCACGGCTGTGGTATTCCAGCGGCACGGCTCTGAGCCGTCTGGCCGTGGGCAGCACCATCCGGCTCCAGGAGGGCAGCACCACAGCCGAATTTGTCGTGGCGCAGCACGGCTACAACACCGGGCGGCTGCTGGTGGTGCGCAAAAGCAATCTGCCCGACCAGGTGGTGTGGGATCAGCCGAACTACAGCAACGAGGACACCGACCGGCAATGGGGCTTCCACTCCGGGCGCTATGCTCACCTGCGCACCTGGCTGAACAGCACCTATCTGGGGCGGTTCAGCAGCGAGATGCAGGCGGCTATCGGCACCACGAGCTACTCGTACAACGCCCCCGGCGACGGTCTCGGCTTACACAGTGACAGCACCGCGGTCTTTGTCCTGTCCGCTGCGGAGATCTTCGATTTCAAAGGAGCCGGGTACATTTCCAACCCGAACGACGGCACGCTGCTCCCTGCCGCTGCACGCAGCGCCATTACCGCTGATGGGGGCAGCTGGTGGACCCGTTCGATCTGCACCCAGACCTTTACGGCAGACGATGGCAACTATTACAACCGCGTCCTGCTCTGGAACGGCAGCACCATCACAGAGTGCAGTGAAAACGACCCGGACCATCAACGGGCCTGGGTGCGGCCCTGTTTTACCCTGCCGGAGACGTTGGAAGCGGACGACACCGGCCTTGTGAAAGGAGCGTGAATTTTTATGATCGAGCACCGCATTTCCCTTGCGCAGGGCGGCGCCGCCATCCTGGCGGATCACGGCAATGCCCTGCAGTTCGGCTACTCCCGGAACTGCCGCCTTTACCGGCTGCGCGCAGCCTGCAAAGACGAATGGGCCGGGCTGAGCGTCCGGGTGTTCTGGCACCTGCCGGACGGAAGCACCCTGCCGCCTTCCCTGCTGGTGGATCATCTTGTGGATGTGCCCGCCCGCGTGACCGCACAGCCGGGCGAGGGCTGGGTGACCTTTGAGGGCAGCGACGGCACCCAGACCGTGACCAGCGCGGATGTGCGCTACCATGTCAGCGCTAATCATGGCACCGAAGACCCCACCATGCCGGAACCGGGAACCCCGGCGTGGCAGGAGTTCATCCGGCAGGTCCGGCAGATGGTCGGCGCAGGCCTTTCGGAGACCGAAAAGAGCCTGATGCTGACCCTGTTCCAGAATGCCGCCTATTCCAGCAGCAAAATGCAGAGCATCTACAGCCAGCTGGCAGCCCTGTGGGGCAGCGGCACCGTGACCCCGGACCCGACCCCGGACAACCCGGATGTTCCGGACGTACCAGATACTCCCGACACCCCGACCGTCATCCCGGTGACGAGCGTGCACCTGAACAAGACCACACTCTCCCTGACCGAGGAGGCTTCTGAGACGCTGACCGCGACCGTTCTGCCCGCAAATGCGACCAATAAGACCGTGAGCTGGACCGTATCTCCCTCCGGTTTCGCAGCCGTCTCCGCCGGGCGTGTGACTGCCGTGAAAGCAGGCAGCTGCACCGTGACCGCGGCAGCAGGCGGCAAGAGTGCCAGCTGCGCTGTGACCGTGACGGCTGCACCGGTCTCCAGCGGAGAAGTCACGGTGGACACCGCCGCCAATGCAGGCGTCAACCGTGTATGGAAGCTGAGCGACCCGCTGCTCTCATCGAACTTTATGCCTATCACGGCCAAGCAGGACTTTACGCTGAAAAAGCTGGACTTCCAGCTCATTCTGGCGGCAGCGACCTCCCTGCGCATCAATCTCTACTGCCTGACCGACAAAAAGGACATCGGCACCCCGGTCATTCTGGCCGGTACGGAGGGTACCTTCCATGCCGTGGCAGAATTCAGCGACGTTGCCTGCGAGGCCGACAAGGAGTACCAGATCTGGATCGAGGCGGAATCCGCCTGCATGAACTACCCGAGCGTGTTCGACAGCATGGCGGGCGAGAACGAATACTTTGACACCACCGGCACCGCCTACCGGTACAACAACTCCAAGATCCGCTACCTTGGCTATGTGGTTCTGGAACCCTGAAAGGAGGTTTGACTATGGCAATCTATGATGTAAACGGCATCCTGCTGGACGCCGGAGCAGGCACGGCAGAGGCCGGAAGCCTGCTGCTCTCCCCATACCCGGTGCTGCTGGACGCCTCGGCGCTGACGGCACACAGCTGCACCCTGCAGACCAGCGGCAGCACTGTGGCCCTGACCGGCGATGCCGGAAGCTATGCGGCCTTTTCCGTTCCGGTGGCCCAGGTCGAAAGCCAGATGGTACGCTTTACGGCAGAATGCACCCTCCCCAGCGGCGGCATGAAGCTGCAGCTGGCCGGTGTGAAGAAGAACAGCACCGCAAACCTGGTGCTGGACGCTGCCACCGCCAAAGCCGGTGCATTGGACGTGCCCATCGACCTGGCGTGGTACGATGTGTATTCCACGCTGGACATGGCAAAGCC
>DCCL01000223.1:0-962 GCA_002313795.1 Faecalibacterium prausnitzii | reverse complement strand
GTGGAACTGCGCCTGGTGCTGACTGCTGCCGGTTCGTCCATCCAGCTGACGAATCCCGTGCTGCGGAAAAAAGCCTTTGACTGCAGCTTTGTGGAGGATGGCGGCTCCACCCTTGGCAAGACTCTGGAAACCATTGAGACCGCCGTGCGCGCTAACACGGGCAGCAGCTCTGACGGCATCTACACCGCCCCGGACGGCTCCCGCTATCAGCTGCAGGTATCTGCCGCCGGAGAAGCCGTCTTTGTGCCGGTGGTGCCAAACAAGGCACTGTTCATCGGCAACTCGCTGCTGCTTGGATTCGGGCAGTTCGGCATGTGCGCCTCCAACGCGCAGAGCGATTACTATTCCCATGTAACGCAGGCCATCAAGGCAAAGAATGCCGCCTTCACGGCAGACAGAGTCTCCGGCACCAGCCTTGAAGGCGCGGCAAGCGACAGCGCACAGGATACGGCGTATGTGAATATTTCCGGCAAGCTGTCTGCAGACCTTGACCTTGTGCTCATCCAGCTGAGCGACAACACGAACGGTACGGACTCCATCGCCTACCTGACCGGCGGCGGCGCCAAGCGCCTGCTGACCAGGATCCGCACGGCATGCCCGAGGGCGCGTGTAGTGTGGGCCGCGTCCTGGTATTCCACCGCAGCCAAACTGGACGCCATCCAGAAAGCCTGTGCGGATACCGGCTGCCTGTTCGTGGATTTTTCCGATCTGCGCACCACAGAGAACCAGGCCGCCATCGGCAATACCATCACCTACCCGGATGGCAGTACCAGCACCGTGGAAGCCGCCGGTGTGGCCTCTCACCCCGGTGACAAGGGCATGAAAGCCATCGCCCAGCGCATTCTGGACAAGCTGGGCCTGGCAGAACAGGAGGTGTAAATGCTCAACGCCTATTCCCTCACCCGGGACGGCAATACCGCTCTGAGCCCGAATTTCCAGGTGCACGAGTTTGCCTGCAAGGA
>DCCL01000149.1:337-3808 GCA_002313795.1 Faecalibacterium prausnitzii | reverse complement strand
TTTCTCATTTTTGATTTGCGATAAGCCCAGTGTATCACAGAGCAAAAGCACATTCAACGAAATTTTTAATAAAAAATGAAGAACACATCGATAAAATCGAACGGTTCCATCAAAAAAACAGGCACAGAAGCTGCCTGTGGGCAAAACCTCTGTGCCTGTAAATAGATAATAGAATGATCCAGGGAAGCGGATCAGTCCAGCACCGGCACGTCCAGACCGAATTCCAGCGGACGAAAGCGGGGGCAGACGTTCTCGGTGATGCAGATGACGGAAGCGGCCAGACGGCTGCCGATCTCGCAGGACTGGGCCAGATTCTTGCCGTAGGTCAGGCCGATGACCGTGCCGGCAAAGAAAGCGTCGCCTGCGCCGGTGGTGTCGATGACGTCCACCTTCTTGGCAGGGACAACGCCGCACTCGCCGCTATGCTTGGCGTAGACGGCACCCTGACCGCCCATCGTGACCACCATGCTGTTCATGTTGGCGCTGTGGACATTCTTGGCCAACACCTGGCACATCTGGGTGGGAGTGAGGTGCTCGTAGTCATCCGAGAAGAGCAGACCGGCTTCCTGCTGATTGCAGACGAAGCAGTCAATCTGCTGCAGATAATCCCGGCGTTCCATGGCAATGCTCATGTTGGAGACTGCGGCAAAGACCTTCTTGTGGTACTTCTTGGCAAAATAGAGGATCTGCTTGACGGTCTCCTTCTCGAGGTCCATCTCAATGGCGATACTGTCGCAGTCCCGGAAGATCTCATCGCCGTTTTCCTTCAGCAGGCCAGTGAGGGGAGTGGTATCGGGCCGCTTGGAGATAGCCGCATGCACATCGCCATCGTTGTCAAAAATGGCCAGCCAGGTGCCCATACCATCGGGTACTTTCCGGATGTACTTGGTGTTCACCTTGTGATCCTCCAGCTTGTCGATGACGTCCTGCCCGGTGCCGGTGTCGTCCACAAGGCTGACAAAGGTGGGGCGAAGCTCTACATTGGCGATGTCCTCAGCTACGTTCCGGCTCACACCACCGTGCACCTGTTCCATCCGCCCGGCGTTCCGTCCGCCGGGAATGTAGGTGGAAAGGGGATACCCCTTGATGTCCACGAAAACTGCACCGATGACTACGATTCCCATATTGAAATGTTCCTTTCCTGAAAAAAGCTCTCTTTGTCCTCTCATTATATCGTATTTTACCGAAAGAATCTATATTTTTTACGGCAATTTGAAGAAAGAAGCCGCAAAAACGGGAAAGCGCCCGTCTCCGGTGGGGGGGAGACGGGCGCAGGATGTACGGGAATGCTCAGGCTTCTTCGGCTTTCTGGGCGCGGATGTCATCGCCCACGAAGAGGCAGGGGACAAAGGAGGACAGGCGGCTGGAGATCTTCTCGGTGTAGAGCTTTTCCAGCAAGGAGCCGTCGGTGATGTTGGTGGTGACGATGGTGGGCAGCTTGGCCCCCAGCCGGTTGTTCAGCAGGCTGTACAGGGTGCTGATGAGAAAGCTGGAATTGAACTCGGTGCCCAGATCGTCCAGGATGAGCAGGTCGGCACCGGCGGCGGTCTGGAGCAGAGTCTCTTCCTCACCGCCAGGATCAGAACCGAAATGTAAGGCTTCCAGCTTGCCGAAAAAGTNNAAGCATCTCTTCCTCTCCGGCGGGGTCGGTGCCGAAGTGGAGCGCTTCGAGCTTGGCAAAAAAGTCAGGGCTGGACACATAGATAACGTCAAATCCCTTTTCCAGTACCTCTCCGGCGATGGCAAGGGCGGCATGGGTCTTGCCCAGACCAGCATTGCCGAAGAGCATCAGGCTCTCGCTGGTGCGGTCAAATTCGTCGGCGTAGGCCCGCAGCTCGTCCAGAAGGCCAGACATATAGGTGCGCACAGGCTCGCCCAGAGAAGCGTCCATCCGGTTGGGGTAATAGCGCAGCTCCATGGTGTCAAAACTGGAGATGGACAGGCTGGACAGGGACTCGATCTCGATCCGGCGGAGCTGCTGCATCACCTTGTGAACGCAGTCGCAGGTGCGGCCGTTCACTACGCCGGTATCCTGACAGAGCTTGCAGGTGAAATGGGGCTCCAGGGCATCGGCGGGGCGTCCGCTGGTAGCCAGCAGGTCGGTGAGCTTCTTACGGGCATCCGCAAGGGCAGCTGCGGCTTCGGTGCGGTCTTTGCCTGCGGCTCCGGCCAGAGCGCAGCGGATGCCCCGCACCCGCACTTCTTCCTCTGCGTGGCGCAGACCAGGGACAGCGGCCTCGGCCTCTTTCTGAGCGTCCTCAGCCAGTGCCCGGGCGATCTGCCGCCGGGCGGCAACGGTGCGCAGAGCCTCCTGATACAGTTCGTTTTTGGTACGCATAGTGTCTCCTTGTTACTCGGGCTTCTTCTTGAGGGAGCGGCGACGGACGGCGTTCTTGAGGAAATCGTTGCCGCTGGGGGTCTCGCGGTCCACCCGGATGTTCCGGCTGGCACCGACAGCCGCCACCGGGCCACGCACGTCGTGGATGCTGCGCAGGCCCTTGGCGTTCCAGGTCTTGAGGATACTGTTCCAGTACCAGAGGTCCCGCTTGGGGCCGGCCTGCACAGCGGCCTCCTGCACCATGGCGTCGTCGTAGCCGTAGACCTCATACCACCGGGCAATGGCTTTTCGCCCGCCGAGGGTCAGTTCACTGTCCGTGATGCCCAGCAGGGACGCCACATACTGCTCCCGGGTCTGGCGGAGTGCCAGCAGCTTCAGGTGGGCGTCCGCCTGTTCGCCGGTCTCCACGCCCTCGGCCCGCCAGACTTTCAGCTCATGATCCACAGCGCCCATGGTCCGCTTGCCCCGGCTTGCGACATAGGCCACGCAGAGCATGACCGTTTCGGGCGCAAAGCCATCCTGCACATAGAAATTGACCAGCTTTTCCATCTCCTTGTGGGTGAGCGGACGGGCAAAACCGGTCTGTGCGCAGTCGATGAGGCTGGAGATCATGGGGTCGGTGCGGCTGGCGGCGGCGATCTCGGCCCAGGTCATGGGGGCGGGGGCCGAAGGTTCTTCGCCCGGGGCAGCGTTCTCATCGTAGCGCTCCAGCAGCCCGGCACCGGCCCAGAAGGAAAGGGCACTTTCAGCCGAGATGCGGCTGCGGAGTTTGAGGTCGGCGCAGATCTTGTCCGGGTCGGTGATGCCGGTGGCCAGCACATACAGCGCCACCCGCACATTGTATTCCTCAGCAATGCCCAGCTTGGAAAAGATGAGCTGCGGCACCGGGATGGTGTCGCCCTTGAGTTCTTTGAGACGGTATATCATTTATTTCCTCGTATCTTCAGCGTTCGGTTCCTCGGGCTTCGGCGGCGGAGACCAGGGTTCGCAGTCCAGAATGGAGGGCCGCTCTTTCCAGCGCGCCAGGTCGGCGTTGTAGGTATTGGACAGATATTCTGCCGCAGCGGCCCGGCCCTCGTCGGTCAGGGGGAAAATCTTCTGCTGCCGCAGAGCAGGGTCGGTGAAGTCCAGCG
>DCCL01000149.1:0-307 GCA_002313795.1 Faecalibacterium prausnitzii | reverse complement strand
AGTCCAGCGCCCAGGGGTCGGGCCAGATGTCTACGGTGAGGATGGCTTCCTCTTTCTGTGCACCTTCGCCGCCCTCGGGGTCGGGCACGCTCCGCTTGCCCGGGGTGAGCAGATAGCGCATCCCGTCCTCATTGCCGCTGTATTGGTTCTTGCACTTGAAATAGTGCAGCAGGGGAACAAAGATCATGACAGTTCCTTTCCATCTGCGGAGGACTTTCCTCGCAGAAAAGCAAAAATCCCACGACTCATCCCGATTTGTGAACGGGGAATCATGGGATTTGTTGTGGAGCAGGATACGGGACTCGAA
>DCCL01000242.1 GCA_002313795.1 Faecalibacterium prausnitzii | reverse complement strand
TTTACCACCACCGGTGCCAGCATCCTGCCTGCTGTGGAGGGCCTGCCCAACGGCATCCTGCTCTGGCGCAGCTTCACCCACTGGGTGGGCGGCATGGGCGTTCTGGTCTTCCTGCTCTCCCTGCTGCCCCTGACCGGCGGCTCTCATGTCAACCTGATGAAGGCTGAAAGCCCCGGCCCTCAGGTAGATAAGCTGGTGCCCAAGGTGCAGTCCACAGCAAAGATCCTGTACGGCATCTACTTTGTCCTGACGGTGGTGGAGTTCCTTTTCCTGATGGCAGGCGGCATGGATGTCTTTGAATCCCTGCTCACGGCCTTTGGTACGGCGGGCACCGGCGGCTTCGGTTTCAAAAACGACAGTTTTGCCAGCTTCTCGCCCTACATCCAGTGGGTCGTGACCGTGTTCATGATCCTGTTCGGCGTCAACTTCAACGCTTATTTCCTCATGCTGCTCCGCCGGTTCCGCCGTGCGGCCTCCAGTGAGGAAGTCCGTGCCTATTTTGCCATCATTCTGGTGGCTATTGGCATCATCACTCTGAACATCCGCAGCATGTACAGCGGCTTCGGTGAGGCCTTGCGCCATGCGGCGTTCCAGGTGGGCTCCATCATCACCACTACCGGCTTTTCCAGCTGCGATTTTGACCTGTGGCCCACCCTCTCGAAAGAGGTGCTGGTGATGCTGATGTTCGTGGGTGCCTGTGCGGGCAGCACCGGCGGCGGCATCAAGGTCAGCCGCTTCCTCCTGCTGGGCAAGTCTCTGGGCAAGGAGCTGAAGCAGGCCCTCCACCCGCAGGTGGTGGCCCCCATCCGGATGGATGGCAAGCTGGTCAGCCACGAGACTGTCCGCACAACCAACGTGTTCATTGCAGCGTACATCTTCATCTTTGCAGCAAGCTTTATGCTGGTCAGTCTGGACGGCTTTGACATGGTGACGAACTTCACCTCCATCGCTGCCACCCTGAACAACATCGGCCCCGGCCTGAATCAGGTAGGCCCCATGATGAACTTTGGAGCCTATTCCAATTTCGCCAAGCTGGTGCTCATCTTCGATATGCTGGCCGGTCGTCTGGAAATTTTCCCGATGCTGGTGCTCTTCCTGCCCGATACCTGGCGGAAGTTCTGAGCAAAACAAAAAAGGCTGTCCTCTTCTGCGGAGGGCAGCCTTTTCTGTCTATATGGGTCAGGTGACATCTACTTTTTCCTGTGCGCGGTATTGCAGAGCTTCCAGCAGGGATTCCTCATCCAAAAGCTGTTTGCCTGCCAGATCGGCCACAGTGCGGGCAACCCGGAGAATGCGGTCGTGGGCCCGGGCCGAGAGGCCCAGTGTCTCGTAGGAGACCCGGAGAAGCTGTTCGGCGTCAGGATTCATCCGGCAGATGCGGCGCACCTGCCCGGCGGTGAGCTGGGCATTGCAGTGGACGCCCTCGTAGCCGGGTGCGGCATAGCGTTTTGCCTGAATGGCCCGGGCGGCAAGCACCTGCTTGCGCAGTTCAGCGCTGCTCTCAGAGGGGGCAGTAGTGTGCAGTTCGTCGAAGGCCACGGGGTCCATCTCCACGCAGAGGTCGATGCGGTCCAGCAGGGGGCCGGAGATCCGGCTGCGGTACTGCCGCACGGCGCTGATGGAGCAGGTACAGGGCCGGGTAGGGTGGCCGTAATAGCCGCACTTGCAGGGGTTCATAGCAGCGACCAGCTGGAAATGGCTGGGATAGGTGGCACTGCCTGCGGCCCGACTGACGGTGATGCAGCCGTCTTCGAGGGGCTGACGCAGTACCTCAAGGCTTTCCCGGGAAAACTCGGGCAGCTCGTCCAGAAACAGCACGCCGCAGTTGGCCAGACTGCATTCGCCCGGACGGAAGAGTGCGCCGCCGCCCGCCAATGCGGCAGCACTGGCTGAGTGGTGTGGGCTGCGGAAAGGCCGGGCTGTGATGAGCCCGCTGCCTGCGGGAAGCTGCCCGGCAATAGAATAGATCTTGGTGGTCTCCACCGCTTCCTCCCGGGTCAGGGGCGGCAGGATGCCGGGCAGACGCTTTGCCAGCATGGATTTTCCAGTGCCGGGAGCGCCCATCAGCAAAATATTGTGCCCACCCGCGGCGGCAATGACCATGGCCCGGCGGGCCAGCGGCTGGCCGCAGACATCGGCAAAATCGGGCACATGGCTCCATCCCTCCGAAGGGTCGAAGGGGACAGGCTTTGCAGGCGGGATAGGTTGAGTGTCCTTCAAGGCGTCCACCACCTGCCGGGCCGTGTGAGCGGGGAAGACCTGCATCGCGCTGCCTCCGGCTTCCGCAGCCTCGGCAGCGTTTTCGGCGGGGACATACAGCGCCTTCACCCCGTTGGCCGCAGCGGTCAGCGCCATGGGCAGCACGCCGGACACGGGGCGGAGCGTCCCGTCCAGTGCCAGCTCTCCCAGAAATGCGGCATCCTGCGGGGGTGCGTCCATCTGCCCCGAGGCGGACAGTACCGCCAGCAGCAGGGGCAGGTCGTATACGGGGCCGGTCTTGCGGACATCGGCGGGAGCAAGGTTGACCGTGATGCGGCGGTCCGGCCACTTGAACCCCAGATTTTTCAGGGCAGCGTGGACCCGGTCACCGCTCTCCCGGACAGCAGAATCCGGCAGACCGACGATGGACAGGGCGGGCATCCCGCCGGAGATATCGGCTTCCACCTCTACAGCGAAGCCATTCAGGCCGCTGAGCCCGAAACTCTTGAGAACGGAATACATGGGCGCTCCTTTCTGCCCCGGCAGGGCGGCAGAGCCATTGCAGTTTGTGCAGTTCCGGCGTAATGAGCCATTCCTCAAAGGAATTGATCTGCTTTTTGACGAGGAAACGATGCTTTACTTGAAATTTCCGACGATATCCAGCAGAAAGTTGGTAAAGAATCGACTAAGAAATGGCAGCGCAGGGAGAAAAACGCCGAACTTCGACACCATTTTTCGGTTGAATCTATTATATTAGAGGGCATGTGAGATGTCAACGCGGCGCAGACCAGATTTGCGAATGGAGGAATCGATCATATGGTTGCGAAAGAGTACTGCTGTTACACCCGGCCCTATTCTGATATCGAGGGCTTCCAGACCGCACATACGCTGTACTACAGCGCAAGCGTAGAAGAAGAGGGTGTTGTGCTGGCAGTGCGGCGGCAGCAGGGCGGCGAATGCGAGACGGAGCAGGTCATCTGCCCGGTGGGGGACTTCGGGCGGCTGATGTCCCTGATGCGGTATCTCTGTGAGAACGGGGTAGAGCTGGAACAGTGGCTGAATGTACTGGACGATGTGGGGCAGGTGTACTGGCCCTGCATGGCGGCAAAGGGGCCAAGCGGCGGCAAACCTTCGCGATTTGTGGCATTTGCCGGTTTTGAGGGGGCAAACTTGGTACATAATCCTGAATTGACACAAAGCGTATAAAAGCTTATATTATAAGTAGACTTGGATAAATTTGTCCATTATGGTCAAAAATTACAAAGGTAAGGTGTGCAACATGTATCAGGATGAGTATAAGCGCTGGCTGGAAGCAGATTTGGAAGACGCAGATCTGAAGCCTGAACTGGCAAAGATCGAAGGCAATGACAATGAGATCAAAGACCGCTTTGCCGTTGCGCTGAAGTTCGGCACCGCCGGCCTGCGCGGTGTGCTGGGTGCCGGCACCAACCGTATGAATATCTATGTCGTGCGTCAGGCCACACAGGGTCTGGCAAACTGGGTCAAGACTCAGGGCGGCACCCAGACGGTGGCCATCAGCTACGACAGCCGCCTGAAGAGCGATGCGTTCGCAAAGACCGCCGCAGGCGTGCTGGCTGCCAACGGCATCAAAGTGCGTATCTATGATGCTCTGATGCCTGTCCCGGCCCTGAGCTTCGCGACCCGCTACTACAACTGCAACGCTGGCATCATGGTCACGGCTTCCCACAACCCGGCCAAGTACAACGGCTATAAGGCCTACGGCCCGGATGGCTGCCAGATGACCGATGACGCTGCCGCCATCGTCTACGCTGAGATCCAGAAGACCGATGTCCTCACCGGTGCAAAGTATATGTCCTTTGCCGAGGGCGTGGAGCAGGGCCTCATCCGCTTTGTGGGCGATGACTGCAAGAACGCTCTCTATGCCGCCATCGAGGCCCGTCAGGTGCGCCCCGGCCTGTGCAAGACGGCTGGTCTGAAGCTGGTCTACAGCCCCCTGAACGGTTCCGGTCTGGTGCCTGTCACCCATGTTCTGAACGATATGGGCATCACCGACATCACCATCGTGCCCGAGCAGGAGTACCCCAACGGCTACTTCACCACCTGCTCCTATCCTAACCCCGAGATCTTCGATGCCCTGAAGCTGGGCCTCGACCTCGCCACCAAGACCGGCGCTGACCTGATGCTGGCAACTGACCCTGATGCTGACCGTGTGGGCATCGCCATGAAGTGCCCGGATGGCAGCTATGAGCTGGTATCCGGTAACGAGATGGGCGCTCTGCTGCTGGATTACATCTGCGCTGGCCGCATCGAGAAGGGCACCAT
>DCCL01000197.1:5281-5526 GCA_002313795.1 Faecalibacterium prausnitzii | reverse complement strand
TTTTCGTTCATAAGTTTGTGGTAGCATAGAAATTATAAGAAATTCAGAACTTTTTGCCACGGAGAAAACAGTTATGGAACACTACGACTGGAACGACGGCTGGTTGTTTGCCCCGGTGTTCGACCCCGCCATCGTGCGGCCGGAATGCCCGGAACTGACATTGGAACCGGTGCGCCTGCCCCACACGGTCCGGGCGCTGCCCTACAATTACTGCAACGAGAACGACTACCAGAAGCTTTCGGGCT
>DCCL01000197.1:3320-5203 GCA_002313795.1 Faecalibacterium prausnitzii | reverse complement strand
CTCCTGCTCACCTTCGGGGCCGTGGCCCACGACGCCACCGTGTTCTGCAACGGGCGGCGGGTGTTCCACCACAGCTGCGGCTATACCTCCTTCACCGTTGACCTGACCAGTGCCCTCCATCTGGGCCAGAAGAATGTGGTGGCCCTCCGCTGCGACAGCCGGGAAGACCTGAACATCCCGCCCTTCGGCGGACAGATGGATTTTCTTACCTATGGCGGCATCTGCCGCGCCGTCTCTCTGGACATAAAGGAACCCGCCTATCTGCGGGATATCTTCATCGAGACGAAAGCCGAGGGCGGCTTCCGAATCTATACCGCCACCGTAGGCGAGACGGTGGGCTGCACTTTACAGGCCGAGATCCGCAGCCCCTCCGGCCGTCGGGCTTTCTACACCGGTGAGCTTTCCCTGCCCATCAACGGTACCCTGAACGATGTCCATCCGTGGAGCATCGAGCACCCCACCCTCTACACCCTCACGGTCCGGCTCATCCGGCCCGGCACCAGCGGCCTGCCCGACCGGGTTTTGGACGAAAAGAGCTGCCGGTTCGGCTTCCGCACCCTGCAGTTCGTGGCGGGTGGGCTCTACCTCAACGGCGAGCGGGTGGAGCTGCGGGGCCTGAACCGCCGCCAGAGCTTTCCATATCAGGGCTATGCCATGCCCGACAGTATTCAACGTCTGGACGCACAGCTGTTGAAAAAGCAGCTGGGCTGCAATGCCGTCCGGCTCACCACACCTCCCAGCCCTGCGTTTCTGGACGCCTGCGACGAGCTGGGCCTGCTGGTCTTCATGGAGATGCCCGGCTGGCAGCACATCGGCGACGATGCCTGGAAGGCCCAGGCCCTGCAGAACTGCCGGGAGATGGTCTGCCAGTACCGCAGCCATCCCAGTATCTTCCTCTGGGGCGTCCGGGTCAGTGGCAGCGCCGACGATGAGAGCTTCTACAAGCGCGCCAACGAGACGGTCCACCGCCTCGACCCCACCCGGCCCACTGCCGGCACCCGGAGCACCCGCCGCAGCCAGCTCCTCGAGGACGTTTATGCCTACAGCGACTACTCCTACCGGGGCCGGGGCGTGGGGTGCGAGTCCCGCACCGCCGTCACCCCCGACCCCCGGAAAGGCTATCTCATCAGCGAATTTGAGGGCGCACAGTTCCCTGCCAAGCCTTTTGACGATGAACCCCACCGTCTGGCACAGGCTCTGCGCTATGCCGCCGTCCTCAACGACGCCATTGCCCAACAGGGCGTGGCAGGCAGTTTCGGCTGGTGCATGACCGATTACAACACCCACCGGGAGTTCGGCAGCGGCGACCGCATCAGCTATCAGGGCGTTATGGATATGTTCCGCAACCCCAAGCTCTCTGCGGCGGTCTATGCCAGCCAGAAAACGCCCCGCTCCCCCTCGGATATCGTGCTGGAAGTCTCTTCCAGCATGGCACTGGGCGACCACCCCGGCGGCTTTGCCGGAGCCTGCTGGGCCTTCACCAACGCCGAGAGTCTCCGGCTCTACCGGGACAACGATTTCGTGGCCGAGTTTTCTCCTGACCAGCGGGGCCGGTTCGCCGCTCTGCCCCATCCACCCATCGAGATCCACGATTTTGTGGGTCTGCTGCTGGAAAAATACGAGGGCATCGACCGGGCTGCTGCTCCGCAGATCGCATCCATCCTCAATGAGATGCGCCGGGACGCCATGGAGCTCTCTCCCCTGTCCCGGGCCCGGCTCTACTCCCTGCGCCTGAGCTGGAACGACCTCGTGCAGCTCTACTACAAATATATCGGTGTGCTGGGCAGTCCTGCGCCGGTCTATCGGTTTGAGGCGGTCTGGCATGGCCGGGCCGTCCGCACCGTGGTGAAAGAGCCGGTGCAGAGCGTCCGGCTGGAATGCAC
>DCCL01000197.1:0-3203 GCA_002313795.1 Faecalibacterium prausnitzii | reverse complement strand
CTGCCCTACTGCGGCGAGGCCGTCCAGCTCAGTGTGGAAGGCCCTCTGCGCATCCTCGGCCCCAGCATCGTCCCCCTGCGGGGTGGTATGGCGGGCACCTATCTCGCCACCACCGGCGAGGCCGGCCCGGCAAAGCTGTTCTGCCGGATGGAGGGCGCACTGGACACCGAGGCGGCGCTGACCATCCGCTGCCGGGAAGAATAAGCAGTGCTTAAATCCCGTCTCTTTACGATAGGTTTGCACTCTGTTCAAAATTTTATCATGGTTGCATGGTATCTTAGAACCAGAAACGATGCAGGGGCGGGCACTCCGCCCCTGTTTCAATAAAGCATTGCCACCAAAGGAAGGACGTTTATGAAAGAAAAGCTTCGCCAGTTTATGATGGGCCGCTACGGCACCGACGGTCTGAACCAGTTTTTGAATATTGCATCCCTTGTGCTCATCCTCATTTACATTCTGACCCGGATGCCCCTGCTGCTCTACCTGGGCATGGTGATGCTCATCTTCTGCTACTACCGGATGTTCAGCCGCAACATCTCCAAGCGCACCGAGGAGAACTATAAATATTACGCCATCAAGGACCGCATCACCAACAAGTTCCGCGGTCTGAAAGACCAGTGGGACAACCGCAAGCTCTACCACTACTACCGCTGCCCCCAGTGCCGCCAGAAGCTGCGCGTTCCCCGGGGCCGGGGCCGCATCCAGATCTCCTGCCCCCGCTGCGGCACCCAGTTCATCAAGAAGAGCTGAGCCATGTTCGGATATGTCATCCCGAATCAGGCTGCGCTGAGTGAAGAGGCACAGGCCCGCTACCGCACCGCCTACTGCGGCCTCTGCCGCCGCATCGGGGCGCTCCACGGTCTGCCCAGCCGTCTGACCCTGAGCTATGACCTGACCTTTTTAAATCTGCTCCTGTCCAGTCTCTATGAAGGCGAGAGCGAGTGTGTCACCGGCAGCAGCCACTGCCCCATCCACCCCATCCGGAAGGTGAACTGGCGGTACAGCGGCCCCACCGATTACTGCGCCGACCTGAGCGTGGCGCTCCATTACTATAACGCCGAGGACAAATGGCACGACGACCACAGTCTGCTGGGACTGGGCTTCGAAAAGATGCTGGACAGCCCCACAAAAGCTGCTGCAGAGCGCTGGCCCCGCCAGTGCACCGCCATCCGCACCTGCCTCGACCAGCTGGCAAAGCTGGAAGCTGAGGGCAGCGAAGACCTTGACGCCGTATCCGGCTGTTTCGGTAATTTGATGGCCGAGCTGTTCGATTACCGGCAGGATCACTGGTCGCCGGAACTGCGGAGCATCGGGTTCCATCTGGGCAAGTTCATCTATCTGCTGGATGCCTACGACGATCTGGAGCGTGACAAGCGCAAGGGTGCCTACAACCCGCTCAAAACCATGAGCACCCGCCCCGGCTACGAAGAAGAAATGAAAGAGATCTTCGAGCTGCTGCTGGCGCAGTGTGCCCGCAGCTTTGAGCGTCTGCCCTGCGTGGAGGACGCCGACCTGCTGCGGAACATCCTGTACTCCGGCGTGTGGCTCAAATACAACTGCAAACAGGCAAAAGAAACCAATAAAAAATAAGCCATTCCGCCTAAAAGGCGGATATTCTTTTGGCAATCTCTTGATTTTACAGGCGCTGTCCTGTAGACTATGATAATGTGTGAACAAAAAAGCCGTGCAGTGGAAGAGACCGCCCGGCACGAGAGACGTGAGGAAGTATACCCATGAGAGATCCCTATGAGGTGCTGGGCATCCAGCGCGGCGCAAGCGACGAAGAGATAAAAAAAGCCTATCGTGCCAAGTGCAAGCGCTGGCACCCGGACCTGAACCCCAACGACCCCACTGCCGAAGAGCACTTCAAAGAGGTGCAGGCAGCTTATGATGCCATCACCAAGGGCGACACCGGCCCCCAGATGGGCGGTCAGTCCGGCGGCTATGGCTACGGTTATGGCCAGCAGAGCTATGGCGGCTACCAGCAGGGATACAATCAGGGTTACGATCAGAACTACGGTCAGGGCGGCTGGCAGCAGGGCGATTTCAACTTTGGCTTCGACCCCTTTGGCTTTGGATTCGGCGGCTATCAGCAGCAGAGCGGGGCCAGCTACTCCGGCTCTGACAGCCCCGAGATGCAGGCGGCCCGCAACTTTGTGGTCAATGGCCGCTATGCGGAGGCCCGCCGGGTGCTGGATGGGATGAACAACCGCTCTGCCCGGTGGTATTATCTCTCTTCCCTCGCCAATCAGGGTCTGGGCAACAGCATCGATGCCCTGCAGGACGCCCGTCGGGCCGTCCAGCTGGACCCCAGCAACACCGAATACCAGATGCACCTGCGCCGGATGCAGAATCCCGGCCAGACCTACCGCACCCAGACCACCTATGCACAGCCCGGCGGTCTCATGCGCTGGTGCTGGAGCATGATCCTGCTCAACCTGCTGTGCAACTGCTGCTGCGGCGGCTGGGGCGGCTGGTTCCGCGGGTTCTGATCCTTCTCATTCTTCAAGCGAACATACAAAAACAGCCTGTGCAGTTTTCCGCACAGGCTGTTTCTTTTTTGATCGGGTTCAGTACACGATGATATTGCGGCTGATCTTGCTGCAGGAATAGTTGCCTGCGGCCTCGGCCGTCTGCACATAGGTGCCCGGCTCGGCAGGCAGAGTATCGGTGCTGCAGAGCGAACCGTTCTTTTTGTAGGTATAGCGGATCTTTGCGGCAGGCACTACCTGACCGTCCGATTCCAGCACGGCAGCGGCATTGAAGTTTCTTGCCGCGTCCACGCTCATGGCAGTGTCCGCCTGCTGTGCCCAGTACATGCGCACACGGTCAGACTTCTGTTTGATCTTGAACATGGCAAAGCCCGCCGTGTTCACATCGCCGTTTTCCAGTGCAACAGCACCGGCCACGTAATTGCCGGAGTCCACCGGCTGCTCATCCAGATAGATGCGGCTCAGCGCACCCTCGGGCAGATACTTGCGGATCAGCTCCAGTGACAGACGCAGGCCGTTTGCCACCTGATCGATGGTGGGCACATAGAAATGCAGGGTATCCATCACGGACACGGCTTCGTCGGCCACCCGCAGCAGCACGCTGACATCATTGCCGTCGATCAGCTGCTTCAGGTAGCTGTATACGTTGAATTCTTCGGTCTGATCCGGCGTTGCGGACATCTTCTTGGGCAGCGGGATCATCTTGAGCAG
>DCCL01000051.1 GCA_002313795.1 Faecalibacterium prausnitzii | reverse complement strand
GTGCAGATATTGCGCTGTATGCCGTAAAATTGCACGGAAAGCACAACTGCAGCGCATACCAGCGCGGCTATGAAGAACAGCACCGGAGCCAGCTGGGTTTTGCCCTTCAGGATGTGTCGAAGAACCTTCCGGGTGCCTTTTTGATCTATACCGCAGACCCTCAAAAGGATGACATTCTATTTGCAAACCAGGAATTGATCGAGTTTGCAGGATGCAGGGATTTTGACGATTTTCTGGACTATACAGATCATCGCTTCCGGAACCTCATCCGCCCGGATGAGCAGGATGCTGTGGAGGCGAGCATTTGGAAACAGATCAACGCAAAAGTGAGCGGAAACAACGATTACGTTAAATTCCACTTTGCCAAGAAGGACGGCACATACCATCCGGTCCTTGACCATGGAAGGATCGTGAGGAACCGCTATTACGGCAATGTGTTCTATGTCCTGATCATGGACAGCGCTCTGATCGAGTCGTACTATGACGACAAAATGTGACGAGCCGGGCGGACAAAAACTGTATCCGGATCGCATCGGTACACACGAGAAAAGAATACGATAAAATCAATGCCCTCTGTCCGGTCTGAAAAGCAGGCAGGGGGCATTGCCGTCCGGATACCGGAAGAAATACATGAACCGCCCGAAGCAGCGGTATGATAGACAGAGGAGAGCCCGGCGGGGCGCAGAACAGGTGGTAAATAAGATACGTGGGGGAAGAAGGATTTTTGACGATAACAGGATGATAATGACTCGATGGCCGCAGAGGTGCAGCTCGATCACGCTCTATCATACCGTCGCCAGCACAGCGAGGATGCTCTGCCAGCGTTTGTTTTCTGCAGCGGGTGCAGGCCGCCGGGCGGTGCTGGCTTTTTTGGGTGCCGGTGCTGCGGCATATTCTGTATGGGGCAGGGGAGAGACCAGAGCGGCCTGCCAGTGTGCGGCAAGCTGCATGGCTTCCGGGCAGCTCTGCAAGGTGCGGCGCTCTGCTCCGGCGAGATAGTCGCCCAGCCAGCAGAGGATAGCTGCGATGTTCAGCTGCTCAGCGGCGCGGGCGCTCCAATAGCTCCAATGGGCGGGCTGTCCCACAAAGCGTTCCACCGTGATGAGTGCACCTTCCCGGGCTGCAGAAGGTGCAGCGGTGCCATAACTGCCCGCGGTACAGGAGAGCACCTGCAGGATGCGCGCCATCCGGCCGTCATCGAGGGCATCGTCCCGGACAAAGGCAGAAAAATCCGTCTGGCTCAGCAGGCAGTCAGCGGTGGCGGGAAAGCGGCCTGTCATCTCGCCCAAGGCGTTGTGACAGCTCTGCCACCCCTTGCGGAACAGCTGAAAATTCAGCTGCTGACGCCCCATCGTGGAATAGAACACCCGGGCTCTGCCGCTCACCGGCTCCTGCCGCAGCTCAAGATAGGCGTCTGCGCCTCCAAGATCCTGTACCTTGACACTGAGCACAAGGCGGTACTCAGGTTTCTGGCTGGACATGGCAAGATGCATCTCTTCAAAATAACGTGCGGCATCCATAACGGTTCTCCTTCCTGCGGCGGCGCGGATGTGAGTTGTGGTTGTGCGCCCCTTTTCTGGTTGTAGTATAGCATAAATCACAACAGAATACAACTATAAGTTTGCAAATAAACCAGAAAACTTTTTGCTTTGCCAGAAAAATAAAACGAGATGGTTGTATCCGACAACAAAAACACCGGGCTGCAGGCAGCAGCTGCCGTGCAGTCCGGTGTTCGCTTTCTTATATATAAGGTGAGGTCAGTCGCCCAGCTCCCGGATCTCGTTCTGGATAAGTCGGCCTGCGGCCCGGGCCAGCTGGTCCATGCCGCGGATGCGGGCCATGTTCTTGCCGTAGATGCGGGAAGCATCAGCGGCGCTGGAATCCTCCCCCATGAAGACCGCAGAGACCCGCAGGCCCTTGCGCTGAAGTGCCCGCACCTCGGCGGCAGCGTCCTCCACGCCTGCACTGCCGCCGTAGTCGCGGCCCAGCGGGTCGCCCGGAGTAGGCGGGATGCGGCGGCTGTCGTTGGGGGAAGCATCCGTCAGCAGGATGAGCAGATGCCGGGATGCAGGGCCGGGGTCGAAGGTGATGAGGTCGCCGGCGGCCCGAAGGGCCAGACCGTCCCGGTTCCAGCCCGAGGCAAAATACTGGCAGATGCCCTGTAAGCTCTTATCTTTAAAACCTTTGAGCACCCGCAGCACCGTATAACCCCGCAGGCTGGAAAAGCAGCTCACCCGCACCGGGATGCTGCAGGACGCAAGACTCTGGGCCAGAATGGTGCCCTGAGCCGCAATGACTTCCTGACAGTGGAGCCGGGAAGCCGAGGCGTCCAGCAGCAGGTCCACGGTGAAAGAGGGCTGGTTTTCTTCCTCGGCGCAGCGGAACACCCGGTCGTCGTCCATAACGGTACGCCAGACCCGGCCCGGGTCAAGATTGCCGCTGCGGGCCACCCGGGCGTTGGGCTGCTGGTGCACGAGGATGCAGTTCCGGATCTGTTCGCTCAGCCGGAGCACCACGCTCCGGTGAAGGTCGAGGTTTTTGGAGTAGTAGGCCCGGTTCCGGTCAGCCTGCAGCTGGGCCTGTTCGGCCAGATGCTTCGCTTCGGGGGTGGGGGCCTGCTCCGGGCTGGGTACACCGGAGGCGAACCAGAGGTGACAGCCTAGGTGTTCCCCGGTGCACAGCTCCTGCTCCGCCTTGCGCAGCCGCTCGGGTGGGTAGAGGGAACGGCCAAAGCAGCTCTCGATGTAGGCCCGGTCTTCTTCGGAGCGCTGACGCAGGGTGACGTGGGCCATCCGCTTGTCAGCATGGACGCCCCCGCCGCCGGACGCATCCACAGAGCTGGAGTGCTCCACCGTCACCCGGTCGGTCTTTATCATCTGGGTAGGCATGGTCTTGGTGGCAAGGGAAGCCAATAACCCTTCCAGATGGAGATGCAGGCCGGGTTTCTCGTGCACCTTGCCGTCGAACAGCTCAAATCTGGCGTAAATGGCCAGCAGGGCATCTTTCAGTTCCTCAGGTTTTGGGGGCGTCTCCGGGCTGAGAGCCGCCTGCAGATTTTTTTCGTAAGGGGTCATCACCGGGGCGGCACGGCCCTGCACGGCCCGCCAGCGTGCGGCCTGCATGGAGTAGACCAGCTGGTTCTTCGCCATCCACTCCTGCCGGGAAAGCTTGTACTGGATGCCGAAAAAATAATCGGCGTGGGCCCGGCGGAGAGAGGCTAGCACCGGGCGGTGAGGCAGTTCCAGCGCATAGGCGGCACTTTCCAGATAGAGCCAGGTCAGGTCGTCCAGCATGGCCTCCCGCACATCGCCGTCCCAGGTCTCGAACAGGCTCTCCACCCGCTCGTCGCCGTAGTATTTGTGCACCAGACCCACGATGCAGTTCATATAGAAATCGATGGTGCCGTCGGTGTTGCGGGCCAGGAACAACGGCTCAAAGCCGTAGGCCCCGGCCGCGCCCCACACCTGATTGGCGGCACGCCGCTCTTCGGCGGTGTAGCTCTGCGCTTCCATAGGGCGGCTCCCTTAGTCGAAGAGCTTTGCGGCGGTGAGCTGGGACGGGATGCGGGCAGCGATGGCATCCCGGATGAGCCCCTGCTCGTAGGAATCGAACGCCTTGTTGGTAATGCCCATGTCCAGCGCAGCCCCAGCGGCGACGCCCCGGCGCATCAGCCGCAGCGCGTCCAGCATGCCGCGCAGGTCGAGAGCCTTGGTGGAGATCTCCGCACTGTCACACTTTTTCTGCAGGTCGAGGAAGAGGAGCGCGAACTGCTTGACGTATTTGTTGTTCAGGTCGGGAAACTGCCGACGCAGCAGCTTTTCGAGGTTCTCTTCGGTGATGGTGGGCATCTGGATGACCACGAAACGGGAGGTCAATGCTTCGTTCAGCTCCCGGGTGCCCGCATAGCCGTAGTTCATGGTAGCGATGAAACGGGTCTCTTCGGCCAGCGGGATGCGGTCGTAGCCCGGCACATCGATGGCCCGGCGGAAGTCCAGCACGGCGTGAAGAACGGCCAGAGCCTCATTCTTCGCCATGTTGATTTCATCCAGCACGCCGAAACCGCCGCATTGTGCGCAGCGGTAGACCGGGCCGGGCCGGAACTTCACCTGTCCGTTTTCAAAGGTGTCCATGCCGATGAGCGAGGCAGCGTCCATGTTGACGTGGAACGAGATATCCCACGCCGGGCGTCCGAACGCAGCGGAGAGGTTCTCTGCCAGCACGTTCTTGCCAGTGGCCTTGCCGCCCGCCAGCAGCAGGTTCTCGCCGCAGAGCAGCGCGGCCAGTGCCTGCTCCCAGACTTCTTTGCCATAGTAAATGAAAGCAGGGGAGGGAATGCGGGCTGTGAGTTTGTCGTCCAGCGGGTGGGCGGCGCGGTATTCATCCACAGCGGCCAGAAGGTCAGGGGAGACCCCCTCCTGCCGCAGGGCATCCATCAGAACAGAAGTATCTGTCATCTTCGACATCTCCTTGCAGTTGGCAGTGCCAAACCGATTTTTCACCCTTATCATAGCACAACCGGAGCGGTTTGTGTAGTGTCAGAACGGGCAAAAAACGGCAAAGAAAGCTTGCCCGGCTTATCAAAAATTTGATTGACAGGACGCTTAAAATACGATAAAATATTCTTCGTTGTGTCAAAATAAGAGAAAAGGAAAAATAGATATGCTGGAAACCATCGCAGCCGTCAATCAGGCGGTCAACAGTTTTATCTGGGGCATCCCGGCTATGGTCTGCATCATCGGCGTGGGCCTGCTGCTCAGCGTGCGCACCAACTTTTTGCAGATCCGGAAGTTTCCCTATGCCATAAAAACCACCATCGGACGTATTTTTCGGAAGAAAGATGCCTCCGACGGCACCATGACGCCCTTTCAGGCTGTCTGCACGGCGCTGGCGGCTACCGTGGGCACCGGCAACATCGCCGGTGTGGCGGGCGCTATCGCCATCGGCGGCCCGGGCGCAGTGTTCTGGATGTGGTGCTCTGCCCTGCTTGGCATGTGTACCAAATTTGCCGAGGTCACGCTGGCCGTGCACTTCCGGGA
>DCCL01000167.1 GCA_002313795.1 Faecalibacterium prausnitzii | reverse complement strand
GTTTTGCAACAGCCCCTTTTTGTGTCAGTCCTTCAGTTTGCTGAGATAGCGGTAGATGGTGGCCTCCGAAGAGCCCAGCTGTGCGGCCACTTCACTGACAGCACCTTTCATATAAAAGATGCCGGCCTGCTGCAGGTCTTCCACGATGCGTATCTTTTCATCCATGGTCAGCCGGTCAGGCGGCAGGCCGGCGCTGCCGGTCACATCGGTGATGGCGGCCTGCACCGCGTCGGGCAGGCTGCTGACGAAGTTTTCCACTCCGACGCTGGGCCCCGGCTCCTGCGGAATGCCGCAGAGGGACAGCAGCTCCTGCGCCATCCGGCTGTATTTGGCGGCATCAAAGTTGATGCAGAGCATCCCGATGAGCTCTCCGCCGTCCTTGATGAACATAGTGGAGGAGCGCAGCCGTCCTCTGGCCTGGGATGCCCCCTGATAGCCTGCCACATAGGGCTGCTTTTCATAGACTCTGCCGTGGATGAACCGCAGGGCCATGTTGGACAGGGGAGCGCCCTCCGTGCGGCCGCTGATGTTGTTGTTCACGATGGCCACGATGGTGCCTTCCTCGCTGGTCAGGTCGTGCAGCACCACTTCATAGTCCGGCCCCAGCGCTTCTCCCAGAAAAGAGACCAGCGTCCGGTACGGCTCCAGTCTTGCATCCATGTATGTCACCACTTTCCATTTGGCTGCTTTCAAGAAAAACGATAAGAATTTTTTCTCATCTCTCTGCCTATATCATATCACTTTCGTTGGTTGTTGACAATGAAAAACGGAAAACTTGCTGTATTTTCGTGAAACTGCTTCAAAATTTCGACAAGATTTGTCACAAGAGATAATAATTTATCATTGAGCTAAAAAATTATTGACTTTTGTCGAACAACGCGATAGGATAGGGTCAGGATGCGGGGAACACAGACATGTGATACCCCGGAAAACAGGAAAAAGGAGAGAGAATTTATGAAACAGGCTATTGCCACGAAACAGGCCCCCGCCGCCATCGGGCCTTATTCGCAGGGCATCGCAGCGGGCCAGACCGTGTATGTCTCCGGCCAGCTCCCCATCGACCCCGCCACCGGGGCCATCCCGGAGGGCATCGCAGCCCAGACGGCCCAGTCCCTCAAGAATATTCAGGCCATTCTGGCCCAGCAGGGCATGACGCTGGCCAATGTGGTCAAGACCACCGTATTTCTGGCTGATATCAACGACTTTGCCGAGATGAACAAGGTCTACAGCGAGTATTTTGCAGAGCCGTTCCCCGCACGGAGCGCCGTGCAGGTGGGGCGGCTGCCCAAGGATGCACCTCTTGAGATCGAGTGCATCGCCGTGAAATGAGAGCATCCTGCGGAAAGGGACGGTGCGAGACTATGGAACAGAATATGTTCATTCGTATCCTGAACAGTGAGATGGACTGGCCACCGGCTGTACGGAACCGGGAGCCGTGGCACTGTCTGCCGCCGAAGCGGGCCAGGCCCTGCGGAAGGCAGGCACAGACAAGGCCGAAGAGCTCACGGTCAGGGCCAGCGTCAACATCATTAAAAATGCCATGTCGGCAGGCATCCCCGGCACAGAATATGAGGGCATGGATTATGCCGCCGCCATTGGCGCACTGGGCGGAGACCCGGTCTACCTGCTGGAAGTCATGAACCATGTGCCCCGCGAGACCGTGGAAGAGGCTGCTGCCCTGGTCAGAGCCGGAAAAGTCAAGGTGGAAGTGGCACAGGTGCCCCAGAAGCTCTATGTGGAGGTCATCGCCAGAGGCAGCGGCCACACGGGCCGGGCCATCATCCGGGATCTTCACACCAATGTGGTGCTGGTGGAACAGGATGGCGCGGCAACGCTGGACAAACGGGATGCTGCCGCAGCAGGCGGCGACGGGGATGTCGTCACCCCCGAGCAGATCGCGTCCTTCCTGACCGTCCGCTCCATCTGGGATTACTGCACGAAAGAACTGGACCCCATGCAGGACCCCATCGATATCATCCGCAGCGCCGTGAAGGTCAACTCCATCATCAGCGAGGAGGGCCTCTCCAGGGAATACGGCCTTGCCATCGGCCGCAACCTCGACCTCAACTGCCGCAAGGGCCTGATGACCCGGGACCTGACCACCAACTGCATGATCGCAGCCGCTGCGGGTGCAGATGCCCGCATGGCAGGTGCACCGGTGTCTGTGGTGGCCAACTCCGGCAGCGGCAATCAGGGCATCACCGCGACGATGCCTGTGGTGGCCGCAGCCCGCTGGCTGGATATCGACGAGCCCACCATGCTGCGGGCCGTCACCCTCTCGAATCTCATCGCCATCCGCATCAAGTCGAAGTTTGGCCGTCTGAGCAACCTGTGCGGCGCTACTGTCGCTGGTACCGGCGCGTCCTGCGGCATTACTTACCTGCTGGGCGGCAGATATCATGAAGTCTGCTGCGCCATCCAGAACATGGTGGGCAACGTCACCGGTATGGTGTGCGACGGTGCCAAGGCGGACTGCGCCCTGAAGATCTCCACCTGCGTCAATGCGGCCTGTCAGGCAGCGGCCATGGGCATCCGGGGCATCCGGGTCCAGAGCACCGACGGCATCGTGGAGGAAAACGTGGAGCGCACACTGGATAATTTCGCTACCCTCAGCACCCACGGCACCAGCGACAGCGTCATCCTCGACCTCATGCTCAACAAACAGCACGCACCGGCTGCGGAATAACTGCGCCGGAAAAACCATAAACCTGCATAAGAACTGCGCGGATGCGCAAGAAAGACAGGAGTAAACCGTTATGAAAAAGCTATTCAACAACCTGCCGTTCCGGCTGCTTCTCGGCATCATCGTCGGCGTTATCCTGGGCCAGCTTTTCCCGGAAAGCGCGATGAAAGTGGTCGTTACCCTGCAGTATATCATGGGCCAGCTCATCACCTTCTGTGTGCCGCTCATCATCATCGGTTTCATCGCCCCCTCCATCACCAAGCTGGGCAAGAATGCGTCCCGGCTGCTGGCGGTGGCAGTCGTTATTGCCTACACCTCCTCGGTCTGCGCAGCCTTCATGAGCACCGCCGCAGGCTATGCCCTCATCCCGCACCTTTCCATCGATACGGAAGTGGCCGGTCTGAAGGAGCTGCCCGGCGTCGTGTTTGAGCTGAACATCCCCCAGATCATGAGCGTCATGAGCGCACTGGTGCTCAGCGTTCTGGTGGGTCTGGCTGCGACCTGGACCAACAGCAAGCTCACCTGCGATTTTCTGGCCGAGTTCCAGAACATCGTGCTGGACATCGTGAGCAAGATCATCATCCCCATCCTGCCCTTCTATATCGCAGCGACCTTCTGCAACCTGAGTTATGAGGGCATGATCACCCATCAGCTGCCCGCCTTTATCCAGATCATCCTCATCGTCATGGCAGGCCACTATATCTGGCTGGCCGTCCTTTACCTGCTGGCCGGTGCCTACTCCGGCAAGAACCCCTGGGAAGTCCTCCGCCACTATGGCCCCGCTTACCTGACCGCCGTCGGCACCATGTCCAGCGCTGCGACTCTGGCCGTCGCTCTGGACTGCGCCCGCAAGAGCAAGGTGCTGCGCAAGGATATGGTCAGCTTCGGCATCCCCCTGTTTGCCAACATCCACCTGTGCGGCTCCGTGCTGACTGAGGTGTTCTTCTGCATGACCATCTCCAAGATCCTCTACGGCAAGCTGCCCGGCATCGGTACTATGATCCTCTTCTGCGCCCTGCTCGGCATTTTCGCCATCGGCGCACCCGGCGTGCCCGGCGGCACCGTTATGGCTTCTCTGGGCCTTATCA
The DNA here is from genome assembly GCA_002313795.1 of Faecalibacterium prausnitzii. Lineage (GTDB taxonomy): Bacteria > Bacillota > Clostridia > Oscillospirales > Ruminococcaceae > Faecalibacterium > Faecalibacterium prausnitzii_L. Next base: position 373 of record DCCL01000167.1, on the reverse strand, counting down.
CCGGCGTGCTGATGTTCGATGACGCAGGCACTGCCCTGATGCTCGCCATCTTCGCCCTGCAGGACAGCTTCGGTACCGCCTGCAACGTCACCGGCGACGGCGCTCTGACCCTGATGCTCACCGGCTACGCCGAAAAGCACGGCATCCGGAACAACGACAATATCCAGAGCCCGATTCTGTAAAGCGAACTGTTCCGACAGGAGCGGGATATTTCCCGGAAAATACGGAGAGGGGCCTCCTTCCAAGGGGCCCCTCTTGTTCTTTGTCGGCCAAAGATTCAAAAATCATACAAAACTGTAGGTTTGTCAATGATATGTTACACAGCGGAAGCAGAAGCCTGATTCCGATATTTAGCAAGAAAAGCTAAAGGATC
>DCCL01000061.1 GCA_002313795.1 Faecalibacterium prausnitzii | reverse complement strand
GCCACAGGCTGGATGTTCACGCCTGCACCAGAACCGCCGCCGAACAGGTCCTTGTTGGCGGCGTTCTTGCCGTCAAAGTCAGTGCCGGCGGAAGCGAAACCGAACGAGATGCGGGAGACCGGCAGGATCGTGGTGCCGTCGTCGGTCTTGATCGGCTTGCCGATGATGGTATTGGAGTCTGCCATCTGGCGGATCTTATCCATCGTGACGCTCATTAAACCTTGAATGGGATGCTCAGCCATAAAATCGGCCTCCTATTATTATTTTCCGGGTGTTTTTTCCGGAACGCCCCCTGTCAGACAGGAGGATACACCATACAGTATTATTGTACCATATCTTACAGGAAAACGTCCAGCACTTTTTCGTGCCAGAATTCGTACAATACGCGCAGAGCCGCGATAACGAGGAAGAGCAGCCTTGCACTGACCCGGAACGAGACCCGGTCGGCTACGGTGGGCTCCGGGGAACCGAAGTCCGGCAGGATGTGCAGCTCCTCAAAGTCGAGGTAAACAAAGCGGTCGATGAAGCCGAGGGTCGGGTAGAGCCATGCGTTTATCTTTCCGTAAGCGATGGCCGCTTCGGCGGGGTCTTCTCCCCGGGCGCCGAGGCAGACCTGTATCTTCGTGAAACGCAGTGCACCGAACACGGCTTTGGTCAGCCGCCCGGCTCCCCGCAGGATAGTCACAATAATATGAAGGGTCAGCTTTGCTTTCTTGCGGGGCGGGGCGGGCTTTTTGGCCTTTTCCGCCTCTTTTGCGGCCTTTGCAGCGGCCTTCTTTCGCTTCCGCTCTTCCCGGTCCGCCCGGAGCTTCGCTTTCAGCTTGCCGAAAAAGCCTTTCGGCTCCTCTGCTTCCGATGGCTCCGCAGGCGGTTCCGGTTTTGGCCACTGAAACACCGGCAGGGTGATGCCCAGTGCCCCGGCCCGGATGGTCAGGATGCTATTTTCCCAGCAGACATCTGCACAGAAGGGACAGAGCAGCACCAGCGCCAGAAGGACAATCATGATAAGAAGCAGGATGCACACCACTTTGAGCAGTGTCAGCAGCAGCCAGCCAGCTGCACCCAGCACCGACAGCAGCCCGGTCATGACTGCGCCTCCCCTTCCGTCTCCTGACTTCCCCGCACCGGCGGCAGGTCCGCCAGCGAGGAAAGGCCGAAGCACCGCAGAAAGACATCCGTGGTGCGGAAGCTGACCGGGTGCCCCGGCAGGTCAAGACGGCCTGCCTCCTCAATAAGGCCCTTCTGCAGCAGGCTGGTGACGCTGGACGAGGAATCCACGCCGCGTACCTGCTCGATGAAGGCGCGGGAGACCGGCTGGTTGTAGGCAATGACGGTCAGGGTCTCCATGGCCGCCGGGCCAAGGGGCACAGAGCGCCGGGCGTCCAGCAGGCGGCGGATGCAGTCGGCCCACTCTTTCTTGGTCGCCAGCTGCCAGCGGGTATCCAGATGGAGCAGGCAGAGGCCGGAATCCTCCCGGGCATAGCGGGTTCGCAGGTCTTCCAGCGCCGTTTCTACGGCAGTCTGGGGCATCTGGACAGCGGCAGCAAGCTTATCGGCGCTCACCGGGTCGCCAGCGGCAAAAAGCATCGCCTCAACGGCGGCTCTGGTCTGTTTCTGGTTCATTCTTCCTCCTTTGCCTGTTCACGGGGCAGACGTCCGCGCTGCATGGTCATCTCGCCTTTAGGGCCCAGCGTGACCCGTCCGCCGCGCACCAGTTCCAGCAGGGCCAGAAAGGTGGCGACGTTGGTGCCCCTGTCCTGACGGCGGCTGAACAGCTGACCGATCCGGGCCGCACCACCTGTGATGAGGCGGCGCAGGATGTAGACCACCCGGCTGCTCACCGACACCTGCGGCGCCGTGACCAGCGGCTCAAAGACCGCCTGCGTGGGTGTCCGGCGCACCGGTGCACGGCCCATCAGGCCCTCCCAGCAGTCGGAGAGCACCTGCGGCACATGGTGGAGCGCATAGGTCTCATCCCACTCCATTCGGACGGGCGGGCGGACGAAGACCGGCGATGCTTCGGCCGCAGCGCGGAGGACCGCAGCCATCCGGCGGCACTGGTCGTACTCGATGAGCTGACCGGTGAGTTCCTGTTTCATCCGTTCACCCTCGGTGCTGCGGGGCAGCAAAAGATAGCTCTTCATCTCCACGAGGTGGGCTGCCATCTCAATAAAGGAACTGGAGATATCCGGGTCAACGGCCTGCGCGGCCTCTACGGTGCGGGTATACTGGTCGATGAGTTCCAGGATGGGGATGTTGTGCAGGTCCATCTTGTGCTTTGCCACCAGTGCCAGCAGCAGTTCCAGCGGGCCTTCAAAATCCTCCAGATGGAAGGTAAGCTCTTCTGCCATCAGATCACCGCCCCGATGGATGCATAGTAGGCCGCATAGGCGATGTGGTCAATATAGCCGGTGCCTGCGTCCATCAGGTCCCACACCACATCGTTCATCAGGCTGAGGGGTGTATCCAGAAAGCCGCCCCAGACTGCTGCCAGCAGAATGACCAGGATGACCCGCTCATACCGCATCATGCCGAAGTAGATGCGCTCCGGCAGCACTGCCAGCAGGATACGGCTGCCGTCCAGCGGCGGCACCGGGATGAGGTTGAACACGGCAAGGCTCACATCCATGTACACCAAGTATTGCAGAAAGAGTGCTGCGAAAATCGTCACATCGTTGACGGGGGCCCAATAATAGAGCACCTTCCAGAGCACCATGGAAAGATAGGCCAGGATGAGGTTGGCCGCAGGGCCTGCCAGCGCCGTGAGGGCCATGCCCCACTTGGGATTTTTGAAGTTGCGGGGGTCGGTGGAGACGGGCTTTGCCCAGCCCACGCCTGCAAACACCATGCAGAGGGTGCCCAGCAGGTCGAAATGGCGGAATGGGTTGAGCGAGAGCCTGCCCTGCTGTTTGGCCGTGGGGTCGCCCAGCAGCCAGGCAGCCAGCGCGTGGCCCGCCTCATGGAAGGGGATGACAGTGAGCGCAGCCAGCACCCGGCAGACAGTATAAAGCATTCTTGCGGTCATGGTGTTCTCCTTGTAAAAAGATATACGACTTTATTGTACTATTTTTTTGCTGTTTAGACAAGCGTTTGCGCCCGTGATGAAAAAAAGCCGCAGAAAAATTGAAAAAAGGCTTGCATTTTCTCCTGCGTTCTGGTAGAATAGTCAAGCTGATTATTTTGATTCCCTGAACTTCACTGTAGGAGGTGCAAGTACCATGGCTAAGTGTGAATGCTGCGGCAAGGGTGTTACCTTCGGTATCAAGGTCTCCCACTCTCATCGCCGTTCCAACCGTACCTGGAAGCCGAATGTCCGTCGTGTCAAGGCGGTCGTGGAGGGTTCTCCCAAGTATATCTACGCATGCTCCCGTTGCCTGCGCGCTGGCAAAGTCACCCGCGCTGTCTAAGTTGATGCGTATTGCCGGTCACTTTGTCGAGTGACCGGCTTTTTATTTTATCATGGAACCGGGAGGATACAAACATGGCTCTGCCGAGCGACCCGATCATGCTGCTGAGCGTGGTCAACCTGAAACTGCGCGATTTCTACCCCAGCCTTGACGCGCTGTGCGACGACATGGACGCCGATAAGGATGCGCTGTGCAAGACGCTGGCCGCTGTGGGCTATGCCTACGACGCGGCACGCAATCAATTCATCTGACAGAGAGGAGCTTTCACGATGGAGGGCACTTATTATAAAGAGTGGAGTGCGGTGCTGAACCGCGAGATGGAATTCAAGGTCTACGGCCATGGCGGCGTGCCGATGCTGGCACTGCCCGCCCGGGGCGGCCGCTTCTATGACTGGGAGAACAACGGTATGCCGGAGGCTGCGGCTCGTCTGCTGCACGAAGGAAAGCTTCAGCTCTTCTGCGCCGACAGCATCGACGCCGAGAGCCTGCTGGCCGGGAACGAAACGCCCCGCCGCCGGGCCGAGATGCAGGAGAAGTATTTCCTCTACCTCACCACTGAGCTGGCCGACCGCATTCTGGAGCTGGGCGGCGCTGCCGACCCCAAAAAGGCCCCCGTTCTCTGGTGCGTCGGTGTGGACACCGGTGCTTATCAGGCTGTTCAGTGCCGCCTGCGCCGTCCGGAGAAGTTCGCCGGTGCCATCGGCCTTTCCGGCCTGTATGACATGGCCCGCTTCCTGGGCAGCAGCGAGGACGATCTCGTGTTCCGCAACAGCCCTCTGGCCGTGCTGCAGGAAGACGGCATCCTGAACAAGAAACTGCTGGCAAAGGCCGAAGAAAACAGCCTGCTGCTCTGTGTGGGTCAGGGTGGCTACGAGGGCGACGCCCTTGTGGACACTCAGGCGCTGGCCGACGAGCTGAACGAAGCTTCTCTCCCCTGCCACCTTGAGATCTGGGGCGGCGGCGTCTCCCATGACTGGTACTGGTGGGGCAAGGAGTTCGGGATGTTCGCGGAGCGGCTCTTCGGTTAAGGAGGATATACCATGTCTGAATTTATCGTCGGTGCCCGGGGCCACGACTTTGGCCGTCACACGCCGGAAGAGCTGCTGGGCTCCATCGGGGCCGCAGGGTTCCGCTGCACCCAGCTGGCCTACACCAAGGCCATCGAGGGCGTGAAGAGCTATGCCGATGTGACTCCTGAGCTGGTTGCAGCCACCAATGCCGCCGTGAAGCAGAGCGGTGTCTCCATCGCCGTGGATGGCACCTATGTGGAGCTGAGCTATGCGGACGAGGAAAAGCGGAAAGCCGAAGCGGCCAAGGTGCTGAGCCAGATCTCCGTGGCAAAGGCCCTGAACGCAGGCTGCATGGGCAGCGAGACCACCAACATGGCAAAACAGCCCGGCGTCACCCGGAAAGAGGCGCAGGAGGCCCTGCTGCGGAGTCTGGACGAGATCCTGCCCGCCTGCGAGGAACAGGGTGTTCTCTTTGCGGTGGAGTGCGTTTACTACCACGCCATGAACACCCCTGAGGCGGTCAAGATGGTGCTGGACACCATCGCCAGCCCCAACCTGCGGGTCATCTGCGACCTGGCAAACTACGTCGGCCCCGAGAACGCTTCGGTGGACGCACAGCGCCGCATCTGGGACAAGGTGGGCAGCTGGTATGGTGAGAAGATCGTTGCAGTCCACTTCAAGGGGCAGAACTTCAAGCCGGACGGCACCCTCTACTCCACCAGCCTTGAGGATTCCTGTGTGGACTACAAGGGCGGCTTTGAGATGCTGCGGGCCCTGCCCCAGCCTGTGCTGCCCGTGCTGCGGGAGGAAGCTGTGCCTGCCCGCGTCGCCAGCGATATCGCTTTCATGAAGAGCTTTTTCTGAGAGAGACCTATCACAAATGGGGCTGTTGCAAAACACACCCA
>DCCL01000077.1 GCA_002313795.1 Faecalibacterium prausnitzii | reverse complement strand
GCAAGTGCAATCGGTTCTGTTGCGCTTTCGATTTTTCTTTACAGCGGTCTGTTCGCATCCAATATTCCTGAATGGATGAAATGGACTCTTCTGCTCCTCAGATAAACTTTAATATTTCAAAGCACTGTGCTGAAAATGCCCAGTGCTTTTTTCATGCCGTTTTAGCTCAGATGGCAGAGCAGTGATCTCCAAAATCACAGGCCGCAGGTCCGAATCCTGCAAACGGTGCCATGTTCCCGACATCTGTGTCGGGAACAGCCACAGCGGAGGGCGGCGCGTACCCCGCCTTGTCCCGTGCGGAATGAGAACCGCGATACCAAACAGAAGGGACTTATCAGCTATACAGACAAGAGAAAGGAGCACACCGCAAGTGAAACGTGAAGATGTGACCAAACTCATCCCCAACATCACGCCGGACCAGCTGGACGGCATCATGAACCTGCACGGCGCGGATATCACGGCCAAGGTGAACGAGATCACCACCCTGAAAGCCGAAAAGACCGCGCTGGAAGGTCAGCTGACCACGGCAAACAGCAAGCTGGAAGGCTACGACCCCGAGTGGAAAACCAAAGCCGAGCAGGCCAAGACCGACGCCGCCAATCAGGTGGCAGCACTGGAAAAGGGCTATGCTCTGGAACGCAAGACCGCCGGTCTGAAATTTTCCAGCGAGAGCGCAAAGAAAGCCTTCCTCGCAGAAGCAAAAGCCCAGAATTTCGCCATGAAGGACGGCGAGATCCTGGGCTTTGACGATTACGTCAAGACCTTCAAGGCCAGCGACCCCAGTGCCATCCTGCCGGATGGCGGTGTGGCCCGTTTTTCCGCCTCGGCAACCGGCACGCCCGGTCAGCCCGCAAACGAACATGAAGCCGCAAACGCTGCCTTCCGGGCGGCCTTTGCGCAGAAAGGATAAATCATTATGGCAGTAGATATCATTGCCCGCAACAAAGCAGAGGCGCTTATCCGTGACCAGCTGGTGAACACCATTCAGCAGGACGTCCCCAAGTCCTCCATGGTCATGCAGCTGGGCACCCGCCTGGCCAACATGACCAGCAACCAGACCAAGATCCCCGTGCTGTCCATGCTGCCGCTGGCCTACTGGGTCAACGGCGACACCGGCATGAAGCAGACCTCCAAGCAGGAATGGGACAACGTTTACATGACCGCCGCCGAGCTGGCCGTCATCGTGCCCATCCCGGAGGCCGTGCTGGCAGATTCCAGCTTTGACATCATGGGCGAGGTGCAGCCCCGCGTCCGTGAGGCGATGGGCGCAAAAATCGACAGCGCCATCATGTTTGGCACGGAGCGCCCCACCGAGTGGACCACCGACATTCTGACGCTGGCCGCAAAGAATAAGGTGACCGGCCCCATCGACTACACCAAACTGCTGGGCAAGGACGGCCTGTTTGCCAAGGTCGAGGCCGGCGGCTTTGGCGTGGATGCCGTGGTCGGTGAGCTGGGTGCCAAGGCAGAACTGCGCGGCCTGCTGGACCAGAACGGCCGCCCGCTGTTCCGCTCTGACATGCAGGGTGCCACCAGCTACGCACTGGACGGCGCACCGCTGTACTTCCCGGAGAACGGCGGCTTTGATTCCTCCAAGGCACAGCTGATCGCGGGCAACTTCAAGAAGCTGGTGTATTCCATCCGTCAGGACGTCACCGTCAAGCTGCTGGATCAGGGCGTCATTCAGGACCCCACCACCAAGGACATCGTTTACAACCTCGCCCAGCAGGACATGGTCGCGCTGCGCGTTGTCATGCGCATGGGCTGGGCGCTGCCAAACCCCGCAACCCGCATGAACACCGACCGCACCAAGGTTCCGTTCGCCTATCTGGTCGCAGGCGAATAAGGAGGCGCGCCGCCATGACCTACTGCACCTATCAGGAATACAGTGACTCCGGCGGCACGCTGCCGGAGGAGACCTTCAACATCTATGCGGCCCGGGCGTCCCGCCTCATTGACGGGGCGACCTTTGGCCGGGCAGAGCCTCATGCGGAAACGTGTGAGCGCTGCCGGACGGCTCTGGCAGATGCCTGCGTGCAGACCATCCAGCTGCTGACCGCTGCAGCGGGCACCAGCGCACTGCCGGGTGTTGCCAGCGTCTCCAATGATGGGTATGCCATCACCTTTGCCAGCAATTCCAGCATGTCCAGCGCGGTCAGGTACGAGGCGTACTGCATTCTGCAGAGCACCCTCGGCAATGACCCGCACGGCCTGCTGTACAGGGGGCCGGACGGATGAACACAGACGTCACCGTGGTGAACCTCATCCACGACACCAGGACCGACACGGACACGCCCGTGTGCTGGGTATTCCACGGCTGCAGCTGGCGGGAGCGCATCGGCCAGACCGGCAGAAGCACGGCCAAATCCCCTACACGGGAGGTGCACATCCGCATCCCGGCCCGCATGGGCGAAGCGCCGTATCTCCCCGCGTGGGAGTGGTACGGCCTGCCTGCAGACGCCCGTGCCCAGGCATGGACGCTGAAAGAGGGCTGGCTCGTGCTGAAAGGCGCGGTGCAAGGCCTGACCATGGAGCAGTACCGCACCCTCGGCAAGCGGGGCGCTGTCACCGTGACGGCCTTCGCGGACAACCGGGAGCAGCTTCTGCCCCACTGGCACCTGCAGGGAGGCTGACATGGCGACCATCTGGGATAAGAGCCACGAGGGCCGCCTGACCGTCACCACGCCCATGGGCACCCTGTTCACGGTGCAGCACCGCAGCGGCAAATGCACGGCCAGAATCGCATGGAATAAGGATGTGGGTGCCGGGATCACTGCCGCCATGACCACGGCCCGCAGCAAGCTCATGCAGCGCATCCTGAAAGACACCGACCCGCTGGTGCCCTTTGACACCGGCATGTTGAAGAACTCCCCGCAGATTGCCACCGACTACGAGACCGGCGAGATCATCTGGTCCACCCCCTACGCCCGCAGGCAGTATTACCTGCACGGCAAGGGCGAGGGCCTGCACGGTGACAACGGCCAGCGCGGCAGCTATTGGGCTGAACGCTCCAAGGCCGCCAACAAGATCTCGTGGGAGGACTTTTACCGGAAAGCCGTAAAGGAGGCGCACAAATGACCCCTGCCATTGCCGCCATGCGGGACTGGCTTCGCACCTGCCCGCTCGTCGCCTCCGCACAGGAGGACGGCGTGGAGTTCAAGGTGAGCTACCTCGACCCCCGCACCGAACAATACAGCATCTCGGACATGCCGTCCGACCCCATCCTGAAACGCTATTTCAGCGGCACCCGCCGCCTGAAAAACTATGTACTTGCATCCCGCTCCGCCTATTCCGAGGACAGCGCCCAGCAGGCCGACCACTCCGGCATGTGGGACGCCCTGACCGACTGGGTGGAAGCGCAGAACGATGCCAAGAACTTCCCCAAGCTGGACGGCGGACGCACCGTGCAGGGCGTGCGCGTATCCAGCAGCGGGACCATTCTCGAAGCGAGCGACAATACCTGCCGCGCGCAGATACAGATCCAGCTCGTTTACTATCAACCGAAAGGAGCCAAAACATGAGCACTGTAACCGAAGCTCTGGCTGAACTGGGTATCACCCCGGGCAGCAAAGACGCTATGGAGATCATGGCGGACGACTACATTCTGGCTTTTAAGACGGCCAGCTCCCAGACCAAACCGGCGGACTACATCGTCTGCCAGGAATGCGTCACGGAGCACTCCGCCGCCGTCAATTCCGGCACCCAGGATAAGAACTATATCCGCAAGGGTACGGCTACCCTGAAAACCAGTGCGCAGCGCACCTTCTCCATCACGGGCGACCGCAAGCACGGGGACCCGTGGCAGGACTGGGTGTTCGGCCTGGATATGGCCTTCGGCACCGGCGCATCCGTCATCACCGATTATGTGTGGTTCAACATCTACACCGGCGAGGGCGAGACCGGCCGCGCCTCTGTCATCGTGCAGAGCGATGCCGCCAACGGCGCAGGCAACTCCGCAGGCTTTACCGTCAACGTGAACGGCGTTGCAAAGCCCAAGGCCTACACCTACAGCGCCACCTGATTTCCCCCAGCATATCCCTGCCCCAACCGGGGCGGGGATTTTTTACGCCCTGAACCAGAAAATGCCGGGGCAGCACCGGCAGGGGCCGATAAATGAAAGGAGCTTTTCCATGGAATTTCACGGCTACGATTTTACCGCATTCAATCCCCTCATCGTGAGCGATGCCAAGCGCATGGAGGATGCCGACGACACCCTTGCAAGGGACTGGAACACCAAGGTGGATAAAACCGCCCGCCTCAGCAAGATGACCGAGCAGATGTGCGGCCTGTACGATGACTTTTTCTGCAGCGTCCTGGGCGAGGATTACGACACCCTCATCGGCGTGAACACCGAAAATCTGGACGAAATGACGCACCTGTATGCGGAGTTCTGCAACACAGTCAACGACTTCACCGCGGCCCGCACCCAGGATGCCGTGAACAGCCTGCACAAGGCCAAACCGGCAGACAAGCAGGCTGCACCCGCTCCTGCACCCCAGAACCGTGCCCAGCGCCGGGCAGCGCGCCGCAACAAGGCCAAGCACGCATGAGCACCTGCTACCTGGCCGACGCCCTGCCGCAGGGCTTTGAGACGGACTTCCGGGCGTGGGTGACCTATGACAACATGGCCGCACGGGCAAAGACGCCCGAGGCGCAGGACGCTCTTCTGGACTATGCGCAGCGGGTGCTCATCCACGGCCCGCTGACACCTGCCAACATCGACAGCTTTATGGACTTCTACCGCTGCGGCGAGGTGGAGCAGGAACGTGAAAAGCGGAATCTGGAAGTGTTTGGCAGCGGCGGCCCGCGCGGCTTTGATTTTGCCATTGACGGCGCGCTCATCTGGGCGGCTTTCCTGCAGGCGTACCGCATCGACCTGCACACGGCCCGGCTGCACTGGTGGGACTTCATGGCCCTGTTCCGCAACCTGCCGGAGGACTGCCGCATCTGCAGGATCATCGACTACCGCACCCACGACCTGAACGAACTGCCCAAGGAATCGCGGGCAGAATTTGAGAAATACCGCAGGGTGTATGCCCTGCCTGCAGACGTGGGAGGTGAAGCGCACCGTTATGCAAGCTGGAACGACCGCAAGGCCGCCATCCTTGCCCGAAAGCAGGAACTGGAACGGCAGAAAGCCGGTGCCGTGCCCGTTCTGCGGGAAGGCATCGCCGGTGTGGGCGACAGCGTCCGCCCATGCCGCCGGCCTGTGGGTGAAGTGCAAGAACCCGGCCTGCCGAAAGGAATTTGAACTGAAACTCTGAGCCTGTGCCCTTGTGCCCGCGCTCCCGATGGGAGGGGTAACAATTGGCACGAGAGCATGACGCAGAGGTCGTTTTTGGTGTTGTTGCAGACGCCAGCGGCGCACAGGAAGGGCTGAACGAGGTCGAGCAGGCAGCGGAGAGTGCTGCCCAGAAGACCGCCTCTTCTGCCGCCAAAGCCGCCGATGACGTGGTGTCTGAGACCGAGACCGCCGCCAAAAAGGTCAGCGAGAAGGTCAAGGACACTGCCGGGCAGAGCGAGAAAGAAACGACCTCTGCCGGGGAGAAGATCAAGAAAAAGAGCCGGGAGACCTCGGACCAGGTCGGCACGGACGCGGAAAAGGCCGGCAAAAAGACCCAGACCTCCGCGCAGGAGACCAAAGAGAAGGTCCTTGCGCACTTTCAGGCCGGGC
>DCCL01000165.1:6000-8270 GCA_002313795.1 Faecalibacterium prausnitzii | reverse complement strand
TAACGGTGTCTCTCCCACAACTTTCGATTTATCGGGCTGAGTATACCACACCTCACCCCAAAACAAAATCCTCTGTACAAATCGAGTACAGAGGGTTTTGCAATGATAAATTATATCATTCTGTATACTTACTGACTCCCAGCAGCTTCTCGGCCCGCTTTATCTGTTCCGTTGTGGGCGGAACGGCATCGGGCAGGGAATAGGGAATGCCCAGCTTCTCCCACTTGAAAAGGCCCAGCGTATGGTAGGGCAGTACCTCCACCCGCTGCACGTTCCTGAGGGAGGAGAGGAAGGCCGCAGTTTTTCGCAGGCTCTCCTCGTCGTCGGTGAGACCGGGTACCAGTACATGACGTATCCAGAGCGGAATGCCCAGGTCGGAGATGTGCCGGGCCATGGCGAGGATGTTGGTGTTGTCCATGCCGGTGAGCTTCCGGTGCTTCTCCGGGTCGATCTCCTTCAGGTCAAGGATGACAAGGCTGGTGGACCGCATCAGCCGGTCGAAGTCGGCCAGATAGGCCGGGTCATCGGGCCGGAAGGGCTGGCCGGCGGTGTCCAGTGCTGTGTGCACGCCTTTGGAACGGGCCAGCTCGAAAAAGGCCGTCAGGAACTCCATCTGCCGCAGCGGCTCGCCGCCGCTGACCGTGATGCCGCCCTTTTTGCCCCAGTAATTGCGGTAGCGCCAGACCCGCTGAAAAAGAGCTTCCGGGGTGTATTCCGTGCCGCCCTCACAGCTCCAGGTCTCGGGGTTGTGGCAGTATCGGCACCGCAGGGCACATCCCTGCAGAAAGACCACGAAACGGACGCCGGGGCCGTCCACAGAGCCGAAAGATTCCAGCGAGTGGACGTACCCGACCGGCTTACAGGGCTGCATGGCAGGTGCGGGCGATGACATCCATCTGCTGCTCCCGGGTCAGGTCGATGAACTTGACCGCATAGCCGGAGACGCGGATGGTGAAGTTGGCGTACTCTTCCTTCTCGGGGTGCTCCATGGCGTCCAGCAGCTTCTCCTTGCCGAAGACGTTGACGTTCAGGTGGTGTGCACCCTGGTCAAAGTAGCCATCCATGACCTGCACCAGATTCTCGACCCGTTCCTCTTCGCTGTGGCCCAGAGCGTCGGGGTTGATGGTCTGGGTGTTGGAGATGCCGTCCAGAGCCCAGTGATAGGGCAGCTTGGCGACCGAGTTCAGAGAGGCCAGCAGGCCGTTCTGCTCGGCACCGTAGCTGGGGTTGGCACCCGGGGCAAAGGGAGTGAAGGCGGCGCGGCCATCGGGCAGAGCGCCGGTGTACTTGCCATAGACCACGTTGGAGGTGATGGTCAGGATGGAAGTGGTGGCCTCGGAGTTGCGGTAGGTGTGGCGCTTCTTGATCATCTCGAGGAAGGTCTTCAGCAGCCAGACGCCGATCTCATCGGCACGGTCATCGTCGTTGCCGTACTTGGGGAAGTCGCCCTCCACCTCGAAATCAGTGGCCAGACCGGTGTCGTCCCGGATGACTTTGACTTTGGCGTACTTGATGGCGCTCAGGGAGTCGATGACGTGGGAGAAGCCGGCAATGCCGGTGGCAAAGGTGCGGCGCACGTCGGTGTCGATGAGGGCCATCTCGGCTTCCTCGTAGTAATATTTGTCATGCATATACTGGATGAGGTTCAGTACGTTGACGTACAGACCGGCCAGCCAGTCCAGCATCTGGACATACTTGGGCAGCACTTCGTCGTAGTTCAGGTATTCGCTGGTGATGGGGGCGTAGTTGGGGCCGCACTGCTCGTGGCTCTTCTCGTCCACACCGCCGTTGATGGCGTAGAGCAGGCACTTTGCCAGATTGGCGCGGGCACCGAAGAACTGCATCTCCTTGCCGGTCTGGGTGGCAGACACGCAGCAGCAGATGGAGTAATCGTCGCCCCAGACCGGCTTCATCACGTCGTCGTTCTCGTACTGGACGGAACTGGTGTCGATGGAAACCTTGGCGGCGTATTTCTTGAAACTCTCGGGCAGGGCAGAGGAGTAGAGGACGGTGAGGTTCGGCTCCGGGGCGGGGCCCATGTTCTCAAGGGTGTGGAGGAAGCGGTAGCAGGTCTTTGTGACCATGCTGCGGCCATCCATGCCGATGCCGCCCACTTCCAGAGTCGCCCAGACGGGGTCACCGGAGAAGAGCTGGTTATAGCTGGGAATGCGGGCAAACTTGACCATCCGGAACTTCATGGTCAGGTGGTCGATGAGCTCCTGCGCCTCGCTCTCGGTGAGGATGCCCTTGTCCAGATCGCGCTGGATGTA
>DCCL01000165.1:5672-5908 GCA_002313795.1 Faecalibacterium prausnitzii | reverse complement strand
TTGATGGCGGCCAGATAGCCGAAATAGAGCCACTGGCAGGCCTCTTTGGCGTTTTTGGCGGGCTGGGAGATGTCGTAACCGTAGGTTTCTGCCATCTTCTTCATCCCCTTGAGGGCGCTGATCTGGCGGGCGATCTCCTCCCGCAGGCGGATGACATCATCGGTCATGGTGCCGTCGCCGCAGTTGGCAAAATCCTCCTGCTTGAACTGGATCAGAGCATCGATGCCGTACAGGGC
>DCCL01000165.1:0-5619 GCA_002313795.1 Faecalibacterium prausnitzii | reverse complement strand
CGGCGGTAGTCGCCCACGATGCGGCCACGGCCATAGGTGTCGGGCAGGCCGGTGATGATGTGGGTGTGGCGTGCGGCCTTCATCTCGGGGGTGTAAGCGTCGAACACAGCCTGATTGTGGGTGCGGGTATAGTCGGTGAAGATCTTATGCAGCTCGGGGTCGGGCTGGTAGCCGTAGGTGGTGCAGGCCTGCTCTGCCATCTTGATGCCGCCGTAGGGCATGAAGGCGCGCTTCAGGGGCTTGTCGGTCTGGATGCCGACGATCTGCTCCAGGTCTTTCAGGCTCTCGTCGATATAGCCGGGGCCGTAGGCCGTCAGGCTGCTGACGACTTTCGTCTCCATGTCCAGCACGCCGCCCTTGGCGCGCTCGGCTTTCTGCAGCTTCTGCAGGGCGCCCCACAGTTTATCGGTGGCTTCGGTGGGGCCGGCGAGGAAAGATTCGTTTCCCCCATAGGGGGTGTAGTTTTTCTGGATGAAATCACGGACGTTGACTTCCTCTTTCCAGATACGGCCCTCAAAGCCTTCCCATTGTTCAAAATCGATCATTGGAACCTCCTTGCTCCATTTGCCAGATTCCTTTTCCCATAATGGTTAGGACTGACTAACTATCCTGTCTTAAAAAGCCGCCGGTCGCAGCGTTTCGGGGGACAGGGCGGTACAGGGCGCAGCGGTGTTTGGAAGTGCAACCTTTGCGCCGGTGACAGGCTGCAAAGACGGGAAAATAGATCCCTGCTCCTGACAGCCTTGGGTTTATCATATCAGCGTTTTTATCAAAAAGCAAGAGGAAACCTGTGGATTTTATCCAGAAGAAGGCGGTTTTCGCTATGAAAAATGCTCATATAGGCCCGGCGCAGAAAAATCTGAAGAAATTTGAAAAACAGACTTGACAGTCATAACAAACTATGGTATCCTGTTGTCACGGCGAGGTTAGTTAAACCTAACCGAAGCTTTTCCGAACTGTTTCCAGAAGAAGCCTGCAACTCTCCTGCGGGGCGGTTTCGGTTCCTCCATTCCATTCTCCTATTTATTGTCGGGAAGCGGCTATGGTTTGCTCCGTTTCCCACTGCGCGGAGCGCAGGAGCTCTGGTACGGCACCTGTGCAAAAAGAAAACAAAATGCGGGATACACAGATTCGACCCCTGTGCATCCCGCTTTTTGTTTGCCTTGACACCCAACCGGAACGTACTATAATTAAAATGTCAAAAAACGAGAGAAGTTGCTTTTCTTTGGCTTTCTCAAACCTTGGGAGGAACTGCATGAAAAAAATCGCACATGCCATCGTCCGGATGCGGAAACTCATCCTCATTGCGGCGGTGCTGCTGCTCATCCCGGCGGCAGTGGGGGCCATTGCCACCCCCATCAACTACGATATCCTTTCCTACCTGCCTCAGGAGCTGGATTCCCGGGTGGGACAGCTGCTGCTGGAAACGGATTTCCATCTGGCGTCTACCAACATGATCACAGTGGAGGGGATGCCCACCAATCAGCTCATCGCCATGAAGGCGGAGATCGATGAGATCCCGGACGTGCTGAACACCTTCTGGCTCAGCGATGTGCTGGACCCGGCGGTGCCGGTGGAGATGCTGCCGGCCGACCTTCAGCAGTTCATGTTCGGCAAGAACGATTCCACTATCCTCATCGTCCAGCTGGGAGGTTCCAGCGTCAGCGAGGAGACCATGCAGGCCGTGGCACAGATCAAAAAAGTGCTGGACAAGAACTGCTTTTTCGGCGGCATCAGCGTCATCCTCAGCGATACGAAAGATCTGGTCATGGGGGAGATGCCTCTGTATGTCCTCTGCGCTGTGGCGGGCTGCCTGCTGGTGCTCTTCCTCTCGCTGGAAAGCTGGCTCACCCCGCTGCTCTTCATGGTGGGACTGCTCTTCCCGCTGGCCTATAACTTCGGCACCAACATCTTTCTGGGCAATGTCTGCTTCATCACCGAGGCGCTGGCGGCAGTGCTTCAGCTGGGCGTGACCATGGACTTCTCCATCTTCCTGCTCCACCGCTATGACGAAGAAAAGAAGCTCTGCTCTTCCAATGAGGAGGCCATGGAGAACGCCATCTGCAAGACCATGAGTTCCATCACGGCTTCCAGCCTGACCACCATCGCAGGCTTTCTGGCCCTCTGCGCCATGCAGCTGACCCTGGGCGCGGACCTCGGCGTTGTCATGGCCAAAGGCGTGGCCATGGGTGTGCTCTGCACCATCATCATCCTGCCTGCCCTCATCCTCTTCTTTGATAAATGGGTGGAAAAGTACCGCCATCGCGTCCTTATGCCCAAGCTCAGCCGTCTGAGTCATTTTGTGTCCGACCATCCTATGCCGGTGCTGGTGGTGTTCATCCTGCTGATGATCCCCTTTGGGCTGGCCCAGAGCAAAACGGACATTTACTATAATATCTTCGCCGCCCTGCCGCAGGATATGCCCGGTATTGTGGGCACCAACAAGCTGGGCGAAGACTTCGGAATGATGACCAACCACTTCATCCTCGTGCGGGAAGACCTGACCGCTACGCAGGTGACAGACCTCTGCGATGAACTGAAGCAGGTGGACGGCATCACCCAGGTGGTGAGCCTTGATTCCATCACCGGCCCCGGCTTTGAGAAGGAGCTGCTGCCGGATGAGCTGCTGGATATCGTGGAGAACGGCGGCTATAAACTCATCCTTGCCAACGGCTGCTATAAATCCGGCAGCGATGCCATCAATCGGCAGGTGGATGAGATCAACCGTCTGGTCAAGGCCGCCGACCCGGAGGGCCTCGTCACCGGCGAGGGAGCCATGACAAAAGACCTGGTGGAGATCGCGGATGAGGATTTTGCCAATGTCAATGTCTGGTCCATTGCGGCGGTGCTGGTCATCATTGCGCTCTCCTTCCGCAGTCTGTCGCTGCCGGTGCTGCTGGTAGCCAGCATCGAAGCGGCCATCGCCATCAATATGGGCATCCCCTACTTTATCGATGAGTCGCTGCCTTTCATTGCCAGCATCGTCATTGGTACTATCCAGCTGGGCGCAACGGTGGACTACTCCATCCTCATGACCACCCGCTACCGCGAAGAGCGGCTGGTGGGCCGGGGGCCGAAGGAAGCCGCCCAGCAGGCGCTGGAACACTGCAGCCAGAGCATCCTGACCAGCGGCCTGACCTTCTTTGCCGCCACTTTTGGTGTGGCGGCCATCAGCAAGGTGGAACTGCTGGAAAGCATCTGTATGCTTATCTCCCGGGGTGCCCTCATCAGTATGACGGTCATCCTGCTGGTGCTGCCCGCCGGACTGATGCTTCTGGACGGTCTCATCTGCCGCACCACCTACCATTGGCTGACCGGCCCCAAAGCTGAAAAGGAGTAAATCTCATGAAACAGAAAAATCTCTGCCGCGCAGGTGCTGCGGCGCTGGCTCTGACCCTCACCGTCACCCTCTGCCAGCCTGCGTTTGCGGCCACCAAAGCGGACTTTTCCAAGGATGAGACCATCTATGCCGTCATGGCAGCAGATGGCTCTGTCACCAGCACCACCGTCAGTGAGCACCTCTACAATGCCGGTGGTCTTTCCAAGGTGGAGGACAAGTCTACCCTGAAAAATATCCAGAACACCGAAAGCTTTGCCGAGTATACCCAGAACGGCGATACGCTGGTCTGGAACACCGATGACACCGACGTGTATTATAAGGGCGATACCGACCGCCCGCTGCCCATCTCTGCAAAGGTCACTTATACCTTGGACGGCAGGACTGCGCCCCTCAGCGAGTTGCTGGGCCAGAGCGGTCACCTGACCATTAAAATCGACCTGACCAACAACGACACCGGAACCGTCACGGCGGATGGAAAAGAACGCACCATCGTCACCCCGCTGGTAACAGCAGTGGGTGTGGTACTGGGAGAGGACGCCAGCAATGTGGATGCAGTCCACGGCCTGCTGGAAAGCGCAGCCAAGAGCAGCGTGGCAGCCTTCGTCGCCCTGCCGGGTGTGAAAGATTCCCTCAGCGGCCTTCTGCCCCAGCAGGTGAACGGCATCGAGGATTACTTACAGGACAGCGTGACGGTGGAAGCCGACGTGAAAGACCTCACTGCTCCGCAGATCATGATCGCCAGTGCCGCCAGTGCCGAGGCTCTGGGGCAGGGAAATCATGTCTTCGACTTCGACAGCCTCAACGACCTGACCGACGGCATCGCCGCCCTGAACGACGCGATGGATCAGCTGCTGAATGGTGCATCCCAGCTGAAAGCGGGCGCGGCTCAGCTCGCCTCTGGTTCGCTGGCCCTGCTGGACGGCGTAAAGCAGCTGGATAACGGCCTCGGTCAGCTGACGGAAGGTCTGGACACCCTGACCAGCAACAACGCCGCCCTGACCTCCGGCGCGCAGCAGGTGGCCGACGGTGTGCTGGCTTCGGCCAGCCAGACCCTCATGGAAAACGGCCTTATCGACACCCCCATGACCTGGGACAACTACGAAGCCGTCATCGACGATATCCTCTCGCTGGGGGACAAGACGCTGGAAGCAGGCCGCAAAAAGATGGTGCGCACCATCTGGGAGCAGGCTCCGCAGTTCAAGGCCAGCCAGCTGGATATCGCCCTCTACCTCTCTGCTACAAAGACCGACCATGACCTGGAAGCGGCCCTCCGGATGATGCAGAGCTTCTCCACCGATTTCATTGCGGGCTGGTTCCAGAAGCTGACGGATTCCGACGCCCAGCAGAAGATCCACGATGAGCTGGTGTATCAGACTGAAAACAGCGACGATATCGCCAGTGTCCGAGAGCTGAAGGAGAATCTGAACAATATCCGGTTCTTCGTGTCCAGCGTGGGCCAGTACGCCGACGGTGTGGCCGCAGCCGCTGACGGAGCCCACGCTGCCAAGGACGGCAGTGCCCAGCTTGCCAGCGGTGCCGCCGACCTCTGCAACGGTGTGCTTCAGCTCCAGAACGGCACCAATCAGCTCAGCGGCGGCCTGGTGCAGTTCAACGAAGAGGGCATCTCGCAGCTCACCGGCGCACTGGACGCGGACCAGCTCCACGCTCTGCAGATCGTGGTGAAGGGGATGACCGACCGGATGGAGAACTACACCTGCTTTGCCGGTGCTCCCGAGGGAGCCGCTGCCCGGGTGAAGTTCATCTATAAGACCGCCGAGACCCCCAATACCGCCCCCTCTGTGGAGACGACGGTGGAAGCGGCCCCGGAGGGCAATTTCTTCGTCCGCCTGTGGCACCGCCTGCTGGCATTGTTCGGACTGTGAACAGAAAATAAAATAAGGCAGACCCCGGCCATGAGAAACCTCTCAGGCCGGGGTCTGCTTTTGTCTGTGGGTTATTTTTTGAGTCGAACCAGGCTCCCGACTACCTCGCAATGGGCGCTGTGGGGGAACATATCCACGGGGGTGAAGCCCTCGGCACGGTAGCCTTTTCGGGTCAGCAGTGCCAGGTCTCGGGCCATGGTCTCGGGGTTGCAGCTTACATAGACGATGCGCTTCGGGGCCATCCGGGCCACGCTTTCAAGAAACTCGGGGGTGGAGCCTTCCCGGGGCGGGTCCATGAAGACTACATCGGCTTTCTGGTCGGCGTCGGCGGCTTCCCGGATCCATGCAGTGGCGTCAGCGGCGAAGAAGCGGACATTCTTCACGCCATTGTGCTTT
>DCCL01000053.1:5211-6179 GCA_002313795.1 Faecalibacterium prausnitzii | reverse complement strand
TCAGAGCAGTCTAAACCTTCGCGTCAGCGAAACCTCAGCCCCGCGGAGCGAAAAGCCATTTTGCGACAGCGAGACCCTAACCCTCGCTACAGGCGAGAAATGCCGTTTACCTTACCAAAAGCCACCTCGCGACAGCAGAAACTTCACCCCCGCTACAAGCGGGTGCACCCGTTTATCTCATAAACAAGAACCCTCGCGTTAGCAGAACCCTTCCCTCACCATAGAGGCAAGCACCCCCATTTGTCCCGCACCTCTGCCCTCAAAAAAGGCGAAGCCTGTATCAGCTTCGCCTTTTCGCTCTGTTGTAGTTGTGAATAATGATAATAGACTTCGCCTGGCTCTGCCGGAGAATCTACCGCGTAAATCTCATCCCACCGTTATTTTCTATTTCGGGGGGGGGTACGGCGGAAACGACGCAGGGTCTGTTCAAGGGCCTTGAGGTCTACAGGCTTGGACAGATGGGAGTCCATGCTGGCATCGTAGCTCTTCTGTACGTCCTCTGCAAATGCGTTGGCCGTCATGGCAATGATGGGAATGGTGCGGCCCAGCGGATTCGGCCCGCTGCGGATGGCGCGGGTGGCCTCGTAGCCATCCATGATGGGCATCTGCACATCCATCAGGATGGCATCGTACTCGTTGGGCTGTACCGTTTTGAACTTCTCTACGATCTCTTTGCCATTGTGGCAGATGGTGCAGGAGGCACCCTGCAGTTTCAGCATGGCCTGCAGGATTTCCGCATTCAGGGCGTTGTCCTCGGCGCAGAGGAAATTCATGCCCTTCAGGATAGCCTGCTCTTCCTGCTGGTTGTTCGAATTGCGGCGCTCCCGCACCCGGGCGACCTCCGCTTCTAGATTACTCAGGAAGAAGGGGAGGGGAATGAAGCCTTCCAGCCCGCTGCCGCGCAGCAGGTCCAGTGCCTCGTCCCGCTGGCTGGATGCAATGCCTAACAGGATGGTCTCGTCTCCGGC
>DCCL01000053.1:1208-5149 GCA_002313795.1 Faecalibacterium prausnitzii | reverse complement strand
GGACGGCTTCTTTCAGACCGTCGGCATACAGCATATAGGGCATCAGCACCACGTCGTAGGTGTTGTTCTGGAACAGAAGGACCGTTTCCTCCGGGCTGGTGGTCCGGCTGACCATGATAGGGTGGTTCTCGGTGGCATCCTTGATGCGGGCAAAGTTTGCGTCATCGCAGCGCAGGAGCAGCAGGCTGAGTTTCTTCACAGCATTGTCGGCTTCGGCGTTGATTTTGAACTCCAGCATGACTTCAAATCTGCTGCCCTTGCCCAGTTCGCTTTCCAGTGAGATGCCGCCGCCCATCATGTCTACGATGTTCTTGGTGATGGCCATGCCCAGACCAGTGCCCTGCACCTTGTTGGTGACGGAGTTTTCGGCCCGGGTGAAGGACTCGTAGATATGCTTCTGGAACTCTTTGCTCATGCCCATGCCGTTGTCGGTGACGGTGAACTTATACCGGGCATAGTGGCCCTCGCGGGGGATCTCTTCGATGTCCAGCGAGATATGCCCGCCGGGCTTGGTGTACTTGACTGCGTTGGAGAGGATGTTCAACAGCACCTGCTGCAGACGGGTGGCATCACCTTCCAGATTTTCGTGCCGGATGGAGTGGGTCTGGATGACGAACCGCTGGCTGCGGGCCCGGCTCTGGGGACGGATGACGTTCTCGATCTGGGCGACCTGGTCAGCCATGCTGAAGGGTGCAATGTTCAGAGTGGCCTTGCCGCTCTCGATTTTGTTCATGTCCAATATCTCGTTGATGAGGTTCAGCAGGTGCTGACTGGAACTTTCCAGCTTGCCGAGATATTCCTGTATCTTCTCCGTGTTGCCCGGGTCGGCCTCCATCAGGCTGGTGAGGCCCACGATGGCGTTCATGGGGGTGCGGATGTCGTGGCTCATGTTGGAGAGAAAATTTGTCTTGGCCTTGCTGGCCATCTCGGCGGCCTGCAGGGCTTCGGCAGTGGCCGCCTGAGCCTGTTCCAGCTTCTTGTTGGTCCGCTCCAGTTCGGCGTTGGCCAGCTCCACCTGCTGACGGCTGTGCACCTCGATGGCGATCTCCCGCTGTTGCTGCATCCGCATCACCACAAAGATACCGATGCCGGTGATGACGACCATGAGGGTGGCAAACAGCAGGATGAGCTGGGTGCTGGAATTCATCAGGGCCACCGTGTTGACAGCCACGTATTCCGAGGGGATGATGAACAGAAGCGTCCATTCGGCATTCTGCAGCCGGCGCAGGGCGTAGTAATACTCCGTTCCGTCCAGCACAGCATTGGAGAAGGCCGTACCGGTCTTTTTCAGGGTGGCCAGCGTGGCCTCAAAGGTGGAGCCATGCCGGTACTCTGCATTTTTCAGGGCAGCGAGGATATTATATCCCTGCAGCAGATTGTATTTGCTGTCGTTGAACAGTTTGTAGCCGTCGTTATCCAGAACGTAGGCAGAGTTGTTGGAGTTGTAGGCATCGCATTTCAGATAGGGGCTGAATGCATCCATATCCACAGAGATGCCTGCATAGGCGATCTGGGTATTTCCGCTGTCCCCGGTAAAAGGCGTGTCTTCATCGACCCGGTAGAGAAAATTCATCCGGGCCTTGCCGTTGGAAAGGGTGTTGCTCACATAGCTGATGCGCTCCGGGGCATCGAGCAGATACGTCCGCTCTGTCAGCATTCCCTGCCTGCCCTGTGCGGTATAGTAGTAACCCTGACTGTCTACCGCAAACACATAGGTCTCCTGTGCGTCCATGTCGGCAACATCGTCCAGATATCCGAGCTTGTCCACCAGCTCCTGCTGGGTGGCAGGGCTGGTCAGGGCCAGCGCCCGGACCTGGATGTGTGCCGTATCCCACTTGCCCTTGATGACATCTTCCAGGCCGGAGAAAAGCTGCACCGTAACTTCCCGCATCTGGCTCTGCCGCTCCTGATAGAGCAGGTTGTCATTGCGGCGGCCAAAGAAATTCAGAAAAATATACAGTGCACAGGCTGCGGCAAGGAGAATGACGCCCAAAACAAGAAAAGTCGTTTTACGGCTGCCTTTTTGTGGCGATTGTTCCATTCTGTTTCCTCACGATTCAGTTCCAGTGGATATCTTCGGGGGAGAAGGTATCAAACTGGCTCAGGTAGGTGTGTGCTGCATCCAGACCGACGACGCCGGTATCCACGACCTCGTGGCTCTCTTTCAGGGCGTCGGCCATGCCGCAGCACACCACAGTATAGGTCCTGCTCTCGTCCAGTATAAAACCGTCCGGTGCAACGAGAGTGTAAGGGTAATTGTGCTCTCCTGTGCCATCGTAATCATAGCCGCTTGCCAGCAGGTCGTTGACCTCCCTGCCGGTCAGCTGGATGGTCTCGATGGTCCTGCTCCAGCTGTGGGGGATGACAGCCACGATCTCCTCATCGGTGATGGGCACAGGATATAAACAGCCGTTGACGCCGTTCGGGTTCAGCTTGCCGGAATCCAGCTCGTACCACTTATTCTTGGACATGAGGGCAAAATCTGCCCCGGTGGCCTGTGCGTAGGCGATGCCCACCCATTGGGCACAGGCGTCCATGTCCACCGTCTCGGTCACAGTGGTGCAGTACACAGCATCTGAATCCATCAGGGCTTTGCTGTCGTCCACGCTCTTGACGATATCATCCAGAGCGGCCTTGCCGTTGATGTAGTCGAGGACAGTGTTGCCCACAGGTACGACGGTGTTGCTCCAGCGGCCGCCCGTGATGAGCGGTGATACCATGCCGGCGTCCAGGTCGTCCTTGATATCGAGGAAGAAGCTGTCTTCCGAGGGAGTATAATCTTTCAGCGGCAGGATGTAGTTGTTGGCGACGGCGTTGGTCAGCAGGGTCATGCCTTCCTGGGTGGAAATATACGTCAGAAACGTCAGGGCATCTTCCAGTTTCTGTTCATTGCCGGGTTCGCCCAGGGCTTTGTTCAGGCCGAAATAGCGGGAGACGTTGCTGATGAACACATTATGGGTGCCGTCTTCGGAGAGATAGGGCATGAGGCCGAAGGTGCCGTTGACGCCCTCACGGGTGAAGAAATTGTTGCTGGAACCGAACATGAACAGGGTGTTGCCCTCGCACATTTTGTCGCCGATGACGCTGTCGCTTTTATTATAATAAGCGTTGTTCAGCAGGCCCAGCTTGCAATAATGTTCGAAATGCTGGAGATCTTCCATCATTTCAGGGCTCCCGCTCATGGTAGCGTCGCCTTCCAGATAGCTATCCTGCCATTTCAGACCTTCCAGCGTGCTGAACCAGCCCGACGAGAGGGTGTTATACAGATACTGGAACCCGTAGCCGGGCAGATTAAGCAGAGTAATGGAGAGGTCGAGGCCGGTGTCCCTGACCTTTTCGGCCAGTTCCTCCATCTCCTGCATGGAGGTTGGCACAGCCCAGCCGTTCTTTTCCAGCAGGGTCTTGTTGTAGGTGATGCCGAATGCGTTGTAAACAGAGGGCAGCAGATACACGCCGGTGTCCTCCCGCACATCGCGCAGGAATGACTCGGAGTAGTTATCGATAAACGGATAGGTGGACAGGTCCAGCAGGTGTTCGCTGAATGCGGCCTCTTTATCGTAGGTGGTGGTAAAATAGATGTCCGGCAGGATGCCGGCTTTCAGCTGCTCGCGGACAAAAGCGGTGGTATTATAACCGGAGTAGGGAATGATCTCAAGGTCGATATCCGGATACTCGGCGTTGAACGTTTTCAGGAACGGCGTGATATTGTTGAATGGCAGCATCATGGTAATGGGCTCGTGCTTGCCGCTGGAGGAAGAGCCGGATGCGCTGGATGCAGCAGAAGCCGCAGTGCTGCCGGACGAAGTATCGCCGCATCCGGTCAGGGCCGCCGCAGCCAGCAGGCCGGATGCCTGTAAAAAGGAACGACGCGAGACTTTTTTCATGATCGTACTCCCCATTTCTCAGAACGATTTGACACAGGAATCCCATTCTGACTTCTA
>DCCL01000053.1:929-1174 GCA_002313795.1 Faecalibacterium prausnitzii | reverse complement strand
CATTCTGACTTCTATTTTAACTTAAAATCTTTGCCATTACAACATAATTTGCGTTATTTGGCCCACAAAATCCCAAATTTTTTCGTTTGCATCCTATCAGAAAGTTAAAAAAATCACCACTTCAGGTGCGCACAGAATACCACGGCAGGGGAGCAGCACGCCCAGCCCCGGAGAGACAGAAAAGCAAAACGCCTTGCCGTAAATCTACGACAAGGCGTTTCTTTTTATGGACTCGAAGGGAGTCG
>DCCL01000053.1:393-863 GCA_002313795.1 Faecalibacterium prausnitzii | reverse complement strand
CCCAACTGAGCTACGAGCCCACAGAACTTTTTACAACGCTGACAGTGTAACTCTTTTGCACCGATTTGTCAAGTGTCGGCATCGGGAAAGACAGAGGGGCGGAAAACAGCAAAATCCCTTGCGTACAGGGGAGAATGCGCCTATAATAAAAAGCAAATCATTCTATTTAAAGAAATTAGGAGAACAGCATGAAAGCAGAACGTATGACCAGCCCATCCCACCCGCTGTATGCCCGGGCAATGGAGCTGTACCGGGACAGTTTCCCGGCCCACGAGCTGCGGGAAGAGCCGTCCCAGACGGAGATCCTGTCCAACCCTGCCTATCACTTCGACCTCATTTTTGATGGAGATGAGTTTGTAGGAGAGGTGCTCTACTGGGAGACGGCGGGTTTCTTTTACATCGAGCATTTCTGCATCCTGCCGGAGCTGCGCAACCGCCATTACGGGCAGGCCGCACTGGAACTTCTGCAC
>DCCL01000053.1:0-351 GCA_002313795.1 Faecalibacterium prausnitzii | reverse complement strand
GAGACGACATTTCGGTGCGGCGGAAAGGCTTCTATGAACGCTGCGGTTTTGTGGAGAACCCTTATCGCCATATCCACCCGCCTTACCACAGAAACAACAAAGGACATGACCTTGTGGTCATGTCCCGTCCGAGGATGCTGACGCAGGCAGAGTATGATGCATTTTATGCCTGTCTGCGGGATGTGGTGATGAAGGACGCCTGGAAGCCGCTTTCATAAGTATTGCAAACCGCCCGAACGTCCTTTTTGCCATTCGGCACACCCTGCATATGAAAACAACTTCTTACTGCTGGACCCATTTTTTCAGGGCTGCTTCTGCGCCGTCCACCTCACTGCCGTGGATGGCAAGGCC
>DCCL01000001.1:738-4208 GCA_002313795.1 Faecalibacterium prausnitzii | reverse complement strand
GCATCCGCACCGGAAGCCGTCAGGCCGGCCACCAGGCTGTACTCAAACATATAGGAGCTGCGGCGGGTATCCTTGCCGATGACGATGCGGGCAGGCTCCGTGTTGCCGTTGCGCTCGCGCAGCTTGTTGTAGTACCAGCCCAGGAAGCGGCCTACTTTATAGGCGTGGTCGGCCGTCAGGGTGATGCCGGCTTCTCCGCGGAAGCCGTCGGTTCCAAAGTATTTTCCCATGATAGATCTCCTCCATTCTCTTTCGTGCAAACGTGTGTTTTATAACAACAGCCCGCAGAAGGATCCTCCTGCGGGCTGAGTCCTGCCATCATTCCCCGTGGCCGAACACCACGGCACGAACGGTGCCGAAGATGATCTTCCAGTCCACCCGGAAGCTGCGTTCCCGCATGTATTTCAGGTCCAGCTGCAGCCACTCTTCAAAGCTCATGTCATTGCGGTGCGGTGCCATCTGCCAGTAGCAGGTCATGCCAGGGGTGATGTACAAACGCTGCCACTCGTACGGGCCGTACTGCTCCACCTCGCGGGGCAGCGGCGGGCGCGGGCCGACGATGCTCATATCGCCGCGCAGCACATTCCACAGCTGGGGCAGCTCGTCCAGGCTGGTGCGGCGCAGAAACCGCCCTACCCGGGTGATGCGCGGGTCATCCTTGATCTTGAACACCGGGCCGTCCATCTCGTTCTGGCCCAGCAGACTGTCCAGGTGCTTTTCCGCGTCCGGGCACATGGTGCGGAACTTGTAAAAGCGGAACGGCCTGCCCTTGCGCCCGATGCGCACCTGGGTGAAGATGGGCCCGGCGCTGGGGTCATCCACCACGATGACCAGCGCAATGAGCGCCATCAGCGGCAGCAGCACAATGGAGGCCAGCCCCGCAAACAGGAGATCCTGCGCACGGCGGCCCACCCAATACCAGCGGTGGTCCCGGAGGTTCTGTTCCCAGTCCGTTTCAATGGGGCGGCTGGAAGGATGTACATGCTGCATGGCTCCGTTCCTCTTATCCGGCGGGGCCGGGCACGCTTTTTACAGCGTTTCCTTGCCGGCGTCCGCAGTTTCCTTCTCCGAAGAGTGGTAGTTCTTGTAATAATCAGACTTATAATACTTGCGGTAGTAATAATTGGAGCGGTTGTTGATCTGCGCACGGTTGAGCACCACGCCCAGCAGCGGGGTGCCGGTGCGCTTGAGCAGCTGCATCGAATCGTTGACCAGCTTGCGGGGCGTCTGGCTGCCGCGCACCACCAGCATGGTGCCGTCGCAGTAGGTGGCAATGTTCAGTGCATCGGCCACGCTGCCCAGCGGGGGCGTATCCAGAATGACCACGCCGAACTTTTCACGGCAGACCTGGATCATCTCGGCAAAGCGCTTGTTCTCCAGCAGGATGGAGGGGTTCATGATGGTGTTGGCCACCGGGATCATGTAGCCGTTCTGGACGTTCGTCTCGTAGATGACATCGTCCAGCTCCGCCTTTCCGGCCAGATAGTGGGCACCGCCCTGGATCTTCTCCTTGGAGGAGATGCCGTACTTGCTGCGCATTTCGGACTTGCGGAAGTCGCAGTCAATGAGCAGGGCCGGGGTGCCCAGTTCTGCGATCATCTTCCACAGCTGCACAGCCACAAAGCTCTTGCCCTCGTTGGGGGTGGAGCTGGTGACCATGATGGTCTTTACCTCGCTGCCGCAGAAGCTCAGGTTGATGCGCAGCTGATTGATGGCCTCTTCCATCTCAAACGGGAGGGAGGGCATACGGGTCAGTTCCAGTTTTTTCATTGTCGTTTCCCTCCTTATTTACGGCCGGTCAGCTGGGCCCTGATCTTGGCAAAACCGCGCAGGTCATCATCGTCATCGCCCTTGTGGTTAAAGCCCTTCAGCTCGCACTCTGGGATGGTTGCCAGCGGCTGCACGCCAATATACTTGGCCACGTCGTCCGGGGTCTCGAGGGTATCGTTCATCAGGTACATCACCATCAGCACGCCGCAGCACAGCACGGCGCCCAGCAGGCCGCCCAGCAGGGTGTTCTTGCTGTAGCTGGGGCTGGACTTCTTGGTGGGCACCACAGCGTCCTCCACCAGGTTGGGGGTGTCAGTCTCCATGATCTCCGGCAGGTAGAGCGAAGCCTGATTGGCCAGCTCGTTGGCGATATCCGCCGCCATCTGCGGGTCGGTATCGGTAACGGTGATCTTGAGGATGCGGGTGCCGGAGGTGTTGGAGATATCGATCTGCTTTTCCAGCGTCTTATAGTCGATGTCCAGGTCCAGCTTGTTGATCACATCTTCCAGCAGCGGGCGGCTGAGCATCAGCTCCTGGTAGTCGGCGGTCAGCTGGCTGCCCAGCTGCAGGTCGCTCAGGTTGACCAGCGAGTTGTTGGAAGCGGACACGATATACAGGCTTGCGTAGGCCTGATACTTCGGGGTGATGAAGAAATAGGTCACCCCAAAAGCCAGCAGCGCGCCCACCAGCAGGCAGGCCACGATCTGCAGCGCATGGCTCCACAGCATGTAGAACACTTCCACCAGGTCGATGGTTTCTTCCTCATCGGGCTGGTTCTGCTGTACGCCCGGCGTCTGAAGGGTCGGGTCCAGAGTTTGTTTTGCCATTCGATAAATTCCTTTCTTTTTTCCGCAAGTGTAAATTTTTTCTGTTTGAAGTATCATGAACCGCGTTTCTCGCCGCAAAGCGGATGTTCGCAGGTCAGGCAAAAAGGTTACAGGGCCGCCGTGCAGGGGGCGGTGACGCGGGCAGCATTCTCGTCCATCTGCTGCAGGTAGTCTGCGCCCAGCTTGCGCTGGATGACGGCGCGGCCGTCTTTCAGGTTGGGCTGGCGGGTGGTCAGGTTGTGGCAGTCGCTGCCCAGCAGGGGCAGGTCGGTGAGCTGCAGCAGCTCCAGCGTGAGGCGGCGGGTGGTCCAGTCCTTAAGGCTCTTGGCGTTCACCTGCAGGCCGATGGGCAGTTTGGCCAGCCGTTCCAGCTTGCTGCGGTTGCCCTTGCTGAAGCAGAAGCGCTCCGGGTGCACCAGCACCACCTGGAACTTCTGGTCCAGCGAAAGGGTGGTGACGGTTTCCACCTGATGCTCCGTCCACTCGCTGAAGGGCATTTCCAGCATGAGGGTGCGGGTGTTTTCAATGCACAGGCGCTCAAGGTGATGCTCCTCCATGTGGGAGAAGTAGGCCACCTCGGCGGCGGGCAGGATGCGCGGCAGGGTGCTGTCCTCGCCAATGCTCTGGCGCAGCACTTCCAGCGCGTAGCTGCGGCGGCGGCAGTACGCAGCGGTATCGTTCTGCTCTGCGTAGAAGTGAGAGGTTGCGCAGACGGTGGTCACGCCCATCTCGGCCATTCTGCGCAGCATCCCGAGAGAGGTGTCCACATCCTTGCTGCCGTCGTCCATGGCGGGCAGGACGTGGCTATGCAAGTCAAATATCTCGCTCATTGTTCCTCTGTTCTGTTTTTCCCAATGGTTGCTTCCGGGCGGG
>DCCL01000001.1:0-689 GCA_002313795.1 Faecalibacterium prausnitzii | reverse complement strand
GGTATCATGGAATTGGCTCCGCTTCAAGCCCGCAGGCCGGAAAAGCCCTGCCCATTTCTCCCCAAATTGGGGCCGTTTTTTCACCCGAAACCGTGTTATTTGCCGAATCCTGCCGGATGAACGTTTGTTGGGCGGCAAAACGCAAACACCCCGCCCCGGGGCCTGTAAGGCGAAACCGGGGGGCGGGGTGTGATGATTCTTGCTGCCGCCGGCTCAGAGCGTCCGGGCTTTTTCGGCCAGCAGGTCTGCGGTGCACTCTTCCGCCGTCCACGGCACATACACGTCGGGCTGCACGCCGCGCTCATCCACGCCGCGGCCTTCCAGAGAGGCGGCGGTGCGGCTGATGGGATAGGTGAAGCTGAACTCATCGTATTCCACCGTTACGGGGTTGCGGTAGTCCAGCGTACCCATGGTGGGGCGGCCCAGCAGGGCAGCTCTGCCCTGCTGCTTTGCCAGCTGAACAAAGTGCTCGGCTTCCTGCTCGCACCAGGTATCCGTCAGCACAACGACCTTCTCCGGCCCGCGGCGCAGGATGGGCGTTTCCGCCGGGACGGGCAGTTCTTCCGCCTCGTCCACCCAGCCCCTGCCGCTCTGGTCACGGTAATAGGCCGTCAGCTCCTGGGCCATCTGGCGCAGGGCGGGGTCATCATCCACCAGGTAGGGCGTAAGCATATGAATGAGCCGGGTGG
>DCCL01000291.1 GCA_002313795.1 Faecalibacterium prausnitzii | reverse complement strand
CCAGAGGATGAGAGGGGGGAGTCACCCCCTCTCGTCCTCTGGCCCGCAGAGCGAAAAGCCCGCTTGCGACAGCAGAAAAACTGACCCCCGCTACAGGCGGGAAATGTCACCCATCTTACAAGCAAAAACCTTGCGCCAGCACAACCTCCCCCTCAGAACACACTCCCCACCGCATACAGACACTTCACCAGATCCTCCCGGTATAGCGGGTCTTCCGGGTCAAAACTGTTGATGACCACGCCGCCGCTGGCGGCAGCACCGGTGGAGTGGATGTATCGGCCATCGCCCAGATAGAGCGCGATGTGGCCGGGGAAGAACAAAGCGTCGCCGGGCTTTTTTTCTTCAAAGGGGATCTCGTGCATAGGCCAGCCCTCTACAATGCTGGCATCCCGGTAGATAAGGACGCCACACTGCATATAGGCGCTGCTGACGAGGCCGGAACAGTCGATGCCCCGGCCCGATTTGCCGCCCCAGCGGTACTCCGTGCCCATGTATTTCTTTGCCTGCTCACAGACCGCCATGCGGAACACTTCCTCACTGCCGCTGTACCAGCGCTCTACCGCTTTCGATACCAGCTGCTCCGGGGTGGTGTCCAGCGTCTGGGCCAGAGCATCGTTGAAGGCAAGGCCCTCTCGCTGCGAAAAGACCGCTGTCATCGCATACTTCACCGGCTCCAGCGCCACATCCCGGACATAGCCAGTCCGGCCGTCTGTCAGCATGACTTTTGCCCAGCCCTTGTGGGCCTCGGCTTCTTCGGCAGACTCCGTCAGGCGGCGCAGCACGCCGCCCTGTTCCAGTTCCAGCATCCGGACACCCTGCACCCTGGGGAGGTTCAGCACATCCGTGGCCCGGCCCACAAGAACAAGGTCCTGCGACAGGTAATCCCACAGGGCATCTTCCCCTATAAACTGCAGTTCACTCTGCTGCACATAGCCGTGATAGCCGTAAAAGCTGACCACCTCGGCCACATCCGGCGGCAGATGCAGGCCCTCAGCCGTCACGCCGCCGGGGGCGGTGCGCACCTGACAGGCCTGTCCATACAGGCCCTCGTCACCAATGGTGGAGACCGGCCCCGTCTCGCCCTCTTTGATGGGCTGAGGCAGGTCGTAAATGGTGCCTA
Organism: Faecalibacterium prausnitzii; assembly: GCA_002313795.1. GTDB lineage: Bacteria > Bacillota > Clostridia > Oscillospirales > Ruminococcaceae > Faecalibacterium > Faecalibacterium prausnitzii_L. Next base: position 4,656 of record DCCL01000291.1, on the reverse strand, counting down.
CCGGCACAGAAAACAATGCGTATCTCATGTTTCGCTCCCTTCCAGCAGCTGCAGCAGTTCATCCGGCTTCATCGAGAGGATGGCGCCATCGGCAGTGCCGGTCACGGTGTCGGCCAAAGACTGCTTTGCCTGCTGCAATTCCACGATCTTTTCTTCAATGGTGTCCTGTGCGATGAGTTTATACACCTGCACCGGGTTCTGCTGGCCGATGCGGTAAGCCCGGTCGGTGGCCTGATTCTGGGCGGCCACATTCCACCACGGGTCATAGTGGATGACGATATCCGCCGCCGTCAGGTTCAGGCCGGTGCCTCCGGCCCGCAGCGAGATGAGGAACACACTCACCTCACCCCCATTGAACCGCCGCACCAGCTCAGCACGGACAGGTTTTGGGGTAGAGCCCTGCAGGGTAAAGTGGCTGATGCCCTCGGCATCCAGCCGCTTTGCCAGCAGCTCCAGCATGGAGGTGAACTGACTGAACAGCAGGATGCGGTGTCCGCCCTCCACAGCGCTCGACACCAGTTCGGCACAGGCGTCCAGCTTGGCGCTGCCGCCTTCCCAGTTGTCGGCGATGAGCCGGGGGTCGCAGCAGATCTCCCGCAGCCGCATGAGGACGGCAAACACTGCCATCTTGTCCTCAGGCTTTGCAGCCCGCAGCTTCTCCCGGGCATCCACCACAGCGGCCAGATAGAGTTTGCGCTGTTCCTCTTCCAGCTCGATGCGGTAGACGTTCTCCGTCTTGGGCGGCAGTTCCTTCAGCACGTCCGCCTTCATCCGGCGGAGGATAAAGGGGCCGGTGAGCTGGTTCAGCCGCCGCACTGCGGTCTGGTCTTCTTCCTGTACGATGGGCTTTTCAAAGCGGCTGCAAAAGCTCTTGTAGGGCGGCAGATAGCCCGGCATCAGGAAAGAGAAGATGCTCCACAGCTCTCCCAGACGGTTTTCCACTGGCGTACCGGTCAGGGCGAACCGCACCCGGCTCTGCACCTTGCAGACTGCCTTATATTTCTGGGTAGTGTGGTTCTTGATGGCCTGCGCCTCGTCGAGGATACAGGCGTAGAACTGCTGGTCCTCATAGAGAGCTTCGTCCCGGCGCAGCAGGTCGTAGCTGGTCACGACCAGATCGGCTGAGGGCCACTGCCGGGCCAGTTCGGCGCGGTGGGCCGCGTCTCCGTCCACCACGATGCAGGTCAGCTCCGGCGTAAATTTCCGGCATTCCTCTGCCCAGTTGAGCACCAGCGATGCCGGGCAGACGATGAGGTTGGGCAGCAGCCCCTCGTTTTCGGGCTTGCTGGGGCGCTGCTGGCCGTTTTGTTTCATGGCCAGCAGATAGCTCAGCACCTGCACCGTCTTGCCCAGACCCATATCATCGGCGAGGATACCGCCCATACCGTAGCCGTCCAGCGTACGCAGCCAGCGGTAGCCATCCCGCTGATACTTGCGCAGTGTCTTCTGCAGCGAGGCAGGAGGGGTATACTCGCTGTCTTTGACGGCATGAAAGCTCCGGCTGATGCGCCGGAAGGCATCGTCCCGGTTGAACCGGACGCCGGTCTGGCCCGAGAGCGCCCAATCCAAACTGGGGGCCCGGTAAAGCGGCAGCTGTGCATGGCTCTGCCCCAGCTTTGCACCGGAGAGTTCCAGCGTCTCGTTCAGCTCATCCAGCACTTCCAGCGAGTCATCCAGCCGCAGCAGACGGCCATCCCGCAGGCGGTGATACCGCTTTTTCTGGTGCAGGGATCTGAGCAGGGCTTTCAGTTCGCTCACCGGAAATTCTCCGGTGTCCACCTCCAAATCGAGCACGCTGCCCTGCACCGACACACCCACCGAGATCTTCGGCGGCGCAGCCTGCAGGTCCCGGAACGCATCGCTGAGATAGACCTCTCCTTCGGCCAGCAGGGCGGGTACGCCCTCTTCCAGAAAGGTCACAAGGGTATCTTCGTCATCGGTGCCATACTCAGCGGGGCTGGTATCGGTCTGCTGGGTCAGGTAGGTCTGAAGCAGCCGCCCGGCCCGCCGTTCGGCCCGGGCATCCCGCAGCAGATCCACCGGGGCCCCGTAGGGCGTCACCTTGTCCTCCCCATACAAAAATTCCGGATGAGCCCGGACAGCCCCCATGTGTGGGGCGTCCAGATAAAACTGCACCACCGGTTCCAGCGGGATCTGATTCAGCAGCAGCCGGTCGGGGTCGTTGATGGTCAGCTTCCGGCCCAGTTCCGGCAGCACGAAGCTGCAGAATGACACCGCATCTTTCGTGGTGAAAAAGAGCCCGCTGCCACAGAGGGCATCCAGCGCAGGCAGCAGCCGGGTAGCTTCCGCCCGGCCCAGTTTCCAGATGGTATCCTCATTATACAGATAGCTGTAATCCAGCCCCTGCAGGGTGTGGAGGCTGGGTTCCACCACGATATGCACGCCGCCCCGCTTCTTTTCCACGTTCAGAGTCAGGGCAGGCAGGCCCTTGCGCAGCGCGTAGCCGCCGACCTCCCCCACCGGCTCATACATCATCACCAGCTCGTCCAGCATCTCACCCGAGAGAGGGATATTTCCCGATGGTCCTCCCACGATGCTTCGGGCAGGCCGACCCGTGGCCGTTTCGATGCTCTTTACTGCCGCCTGCTGACGGCGCAGCATGGTCAGAAGCTTCTGCGCCTCCGGCGTGAAAGCGTCCCACCGGTGGACGAACGCCAATGTTTTTCCGTAGCTGATGCTTCGTTCGTGTTCCACTGCGTCCAGCAGTTCCGGAATGCTCTTGACGATATACTGCCGTCCGCCGTCCGAGATGCGAAGGCGCAGCAGCGGCAGGTTATCGTGGTAGGAAAAGCTGAGCTCCGGTTCCAGCTCCGCAAAGCCCTTCTGCTGGCCGTCCGCGGTCGGCCGGTTCTCGACCTCCGCCATGGCACCTTCCTGATAGGTGCGGAGCAGTTCCTGCGCCTGAGCATCCGAGACCGGCTCATCGCCCCGCCACTTTCTGCCGAACAGCATTTCCAGCCCGGACACATAGCTGTCCTTCCGGGCGGCGTTTTCCTTCGCAAAGTCCGTTCCCCGCTGTACCCCCGGGATCTCTAATACCTTTGGCTTCTCCGGCTTTGGGCTGCTTTTTTCTTCCGGCTCCATCACATCCCGCAGCAGCAATGCACCGATGTGTTTGCAGCAGGGACCTTCGCCATTCTCATTGAAAGGGCAGGTGCAGCTGGCACTGACAAAGCTGCCATTCTGCCGCAGCCACACCTGGGTGCGGTAAAGATTTCGGCCGCTGCCCCGCACATCAGCGCTCAGGTGGCGCACACCGTTCTCTGCGGTCTCGCATTCCAGCCCCTGCACACGGTTTTCGTATGCTTTGGCCCGCGCATAAATGTTGCTTCCCAGCAGATATCGGATCTCTTCTCTGTCCATGCCTCTGCCCTCCCTCTCAACAAGCGTTCTATTGGTTAAGCATACCGCACCGACCCGCCAGATGCAAGAGATTTTGCACAAAAAATCCCGCACATTTTCTTCAAATGTGCGGGGTGCTTCCTTTTTAACAATGACATCTGTTTTTGTTGAAAACCAGCCGCCTTTGTCTTTTTATTCCGGTACTTCTGTCATACAGTCCGGAGAGACCGCCTCCGGCTCGGGCTTATTTCTTGCTTTTTCTACGGCTTCCCGGAAAAGCGGTGTCAGCTTCTCTGCATCAAAATCCGGATACCGTTCCTTACACTCCGGCACCCGGCCCAGTCGGTATTCTGCACTCGCAATGCTCCACTGCCGAATCGAAAAGCCCTCTGGCACGACGTTCAGCCACTGCCCGGTCTCCCCGAACTGTGACACTGCATCCACCTGAAAACGGAACAGATTCTTGGCATAATACGCATTCATTGCAATCTGTTTCGCCGCCACTTTTTTCAGTTTCTTTTCCCGGCTTGTCACTTTGATGCAGGTCACAAACTTCGCTGCTGCCATCTTCTCCCGGGCTTCCATCAGCGACAAGACAGTTCCCTCCTCATCCACGAGGCAGTTATTGGTGGTAGGGTCCAGCATACACCACTTTTTCAGTTCCCGGTCGTAGATCTCCGTCACCACATGGCAGTCAAAATCAAAGGGCGAATAGGGCAAAAAACTCACCCTCCGCGCGTAGATGCCCAGTGCAAGACAGCATTCCTCGAGAATTTTCGCTTTGTTCAGGCAGTTGATGCCGTGTTCCGGCTGATTCAGGCTATAGTCCATCAGGGCCAGTGCATTGCAGGGCAGAGAGTTATCGTACCATGCCGAATGGGTCAGGCGAGGCGTTAAATATTTCATCAGCCGGATCGAACGCTGCAGATCCGTTCCCCTGCCCGCAATTTTGTCGATGCCATATTTCTTCCGCAGCTCTTTGTATTCCGGGCAGTCAAAGTTATACCGGATATGCTGCATCTTTTCCTGTTGAAACCGCTTATTATTGCACAGGATACCCCGGTAAATATCGTATAATGTTTCTTTTTCTTCGTATTTCATTGCCTGCACTCCTTTCCTTCTTTCTCTGTCAGACGAATGACCCACAGCAAGTGTTCACTGATTCCGGCTTTTTCAAAAATATTGTAATCCATCGTCTGTTCATGTACAAGAGAAAGAAGAATTTTTGCAAAATAAAAGCCCCCGAGGAAAATCCTCGAGGGCTTTTAAATCAAGTCGGCGGCTACCTATTTT
>DCCL01000007.1 GCA_002313795.1 Faecalibacterium prausnitzii | reverse complement strand
CCGCCCATCTTACCAAAAGCTACCTCACGCCAGCAGAAGCCCTCCCTTCGCGTCAGCAAACCCTCTATTTATCAAAATCAGCTCAACTTCACCCTCAGAACGCCGCATAAAACGGCTTGCTCACCGTAACACTTGCCGTTCCTCTCGTCAGCTCCTGTAACTGTGTCAATAACGGGCCCTCCGTATGCTCCGGCATCTGCCAGCGGAGTGTGACCCGGTCGGTGAACGCCGGTTCTGCCAGCCTGCCGCCTGCTGCGCGGATGAGTCGGTCTGCCTGCTCATACAGAGCATAATCCACCGTCACGTCCAGTGCCACCACACTGCGCACCGTGACCACCTCGGCAGCTTCCAGCGCCCGGGAGGTGGCGGTGGTATAGGCCCGGACAAGCCCGCCAGTGCCCAGCAGCACCCCGCCGAAATATCGGGTGATGACCACGATGAGATCGGTCAGACCGCTGTGCTGCAGCACTTCCAGCGCCGGAGTGCCAGCTGTCTTGGCGGGTTCGCCATCGTCAGAATAGCGTTCCCGGCTCCCCTCCCGCAGGCGGTAGGCATAGACATTGTGGCGGGCGGTGCGGTTGGCCGCACGCACCTGTTCCAGAAACGTCAGAGCCTTTTCTTCACTGTCTGCAAAAGAGAGCTGCGCAATAAAGCGGCTCTTCTTCTCTTCGTATTCTCCGATGGACGTGCCCCGGATGGTGCGGTAATCCTCCACGCTGGTTCCTCCTGCTTTTTTAGAGTAGTATACAGAATTTATTATAGCATAAATCCTTCCAAAGAAAAAGAGACCGCTGCACCCTTACCCGGTGCGGCGGTCTCTCATAGTTTATTTTATCGGTTCAGCCCGATTTCAGCGGATCTCAATGCCCAGCTTGAACTTCAGGTTGCCCAGCACCTTCTTGACGGTGCGCTCCACCTGCTCGTTGGAGACCTCAGCATTGGGGTCAGCCAGCGTCAGGGAGAAGGCCATACTCTTCTTGCCCTCGCCCAGGTTGGCGCCGCGATAGATATCGAACAGCTTCACCTCGGTGATGAGGGGGCTTGCCTTCTTGATGGTCTCTTCGATCTCGCCGCAGGTGATGGCTTCATCGCAGACCAGAGCCAGGTCGCGCTTGACAGAAGCGTAGGGGCTCAGGGGCTTATAGCGCAGCTCGCCATCCACGCAGGACATCAGGGCCTCATAGTCCAGCTCACCCAGATAAATGTTCTGACTGTCCTTCTGGTCCTTGGCGATCTCCAGCTCACCGTTGATCTCATTGGAGAGCTTGCCAAAGATGCCCAGACGCTTGCCCTTGCAGTAGACGGCAGCGCTGATGCCGGGGTGGAGCCAGCTGGTGGTCTCACGCTGGTAGGTGAAGGTCAGGTCAAAGCCGGCAGCCAGAGCCTCCAGAGCGCCCTTGACAGTGAAGAAGTCCTCCTCGGGGCCAAAGGCACCGATGCAGAGGGTCTGACGCTCGTGAGGATGCTCGGTGATGGGCAGCTGCTTGGCCAGATAGACGGGAGCCATCTCGAACAGACGGCCCTCGGTGTTGCCCTTCTTGAGGTTGTCCACGATGACGTTCAGCATGGAAGGAGCCAGCAGAGTGCGCATGACGGACAGGTTCTCGCTGATGGGGTTCAGGATGCGGATGGCCTTGCGGGCCTCATCGTCTGCGGGGATGTGCAGCATATCGAACTCGGCGGTGGAGTAGAAGGCCAGCGTGGAAGCCTCATAGAAGCCCTGCGCAGCCAGCAGACGCTTGGTCTTGAGCTGCTGCTTCTGGTCGTAGTTCAGACCGCCATTGGTGACGGCAGCAGTATTCAGGAAGGTAGGCACGATGTGGTCATAGCCGTACTCCCGGATGACCTCTTCGGCCAGGTCGGGGAAGCTCTCCACGTCCTCACGGTATAGAGGTGCAGAGACATCCCAGCTGCCATCGGCCCGCACGTCCACGGTAAACTCCAGACGCTTGAGGATATCGATCATGGTCTGGTCGGGCACGGTGATGCCCAGCACACCGCAGATCTTGGCCGGGGTGGTGACGATGTGCTTCCGCTCCAGCGGACGGCCATCGGTCAGGTCAAATTCCAGCGTGGTGATGTCGCCGCAGTCCAGCTCCTGGATGAGGTGCAGGGCACGGGCCAGGCCCAGTTCGGGAGAATGACGGTCAACGCCCTTCTCGTAGCGGGCGGAAGAATCACTGTTCTGGCCCAGAGCGCGGCTGGTCTTACGCACGCTGTCGCGGGCGAAGGTGGCGCACTCGAAGAGGAGGCTGGTGGTGTTGTCATCCATGCCGGAGTTTGCACCGCCCATGATACCGGCCAGAGCCACCGGCTTCTCGGCATCGCAGATGACCAGATTGTTAGGGTTCAGGGTAAATTCCTTCTCGTCCAGCGTGGTGATCTTCTCCCCCTCGTGGGCGCGGCGGACATCGATGATGCGGCCCGCCACCTTGTTCAGGTCGAAGGCGTGCATGGGCTGGCCCATTTCCAGCAGGGTGTGGTTGGTGATATCCACCACATTGCTGATAGAGCGCAGGCCGCAGAGGGCCAGATGCCGCTTCATCCAGCGGGGAGACTCGCCCATCCGGATATTGCGAACGTAGTGTGCCATATAGCGGGGGCAGAGATCAGGAGCCTCCACCTTCACGGTGATGGGCTCATCAGCGTCACAGACGGTCTTGTAATCCATGGCAGGCATATGCAGGGGCTTGCCGAGGATCGCAGCCACCTCGCGGGCGATACCCAGCACGGACTGGCAGTCGGGGCGGTTGGCGGTGATGGAGATATCGAAGATATAGTCATCCAGACCCACCACGGGGGCGATGTCGGTGCCGGGGACAGAATCCTCGGGCAGGATGAGCAGGCCGTAGACCTCAGAGCCCGGGAACAGGTCATCGTTCAGGCCCAGCTCCTCGCCGGAGCAGAGCATGCCGTTGGACTCTACGCCCTGCATCTTGCGAGCCTTGATCTTGATGCCGCCGGGCAGAGTAGAGCCGTCCAGAGCGGCGGGCACGCAGTCGCCCACCTTCATATTGGCGGCACCGGTGCTGATACGGATATCGTGGCCGTAGTCGCCGCAGTCCACCACACACTT
>DCCL01000172.1 GCA_002313795.1 Faecalibacterium prausnitzii | reverse complement strand
AAGAGCCACACCGATGCCGGTGCCAAGCCGTTTGCCCTGAGTGTGATGCAGCACATGAACGACAAGTGCAACGCCTGGAAGAAGGCCGAGAACATCGACTACTCCCTCTACGGCACTCCGCTGGAATCCACCACCTATAAGTTTGCCAAGTGCCTGCAGAAGCGCTTTGGCATCGTGCCCGGCATTACGGATAAGAACTATATCACCAACAGCTACCATGTCCATGTCTCGGAGCACATTGATGCATTCACCAAGCTGAAATTCGAAAGCGAGTTCCAGAAGCTGTCTCCGGGCGGTGCCATCAGCTACGTGGAAGTGCCCAACATGCAGGACAATCTGGAAGCCGTCATGAGTGTGCTGCAGTTCATCTACGACAACATCATGTATGCTGAGCTGAACACCAAGTCTGACTACTGCCAGTGCTGCGGCTATGATGGTGAGATCAAGATCGTGGAGGACGACGGCAAGCTGGTATGGGAGTGCCCCAAGTGCGGCAACCGCGACCAGAACAAGCTGAACGTTGCCCGCCGCACCTGCGGTTATATCGGCACCCAGTTCTGGAACCAGGGCCGCACCCAGGAGATCAAGGACCGCGTGCTGCACCTGTAACTCCTCCAGTCACCTTCGGTGACAGCCCCCTCAAAGAGGGGGCCTTTGGCAAGAAGAGAAGTTTTTCTGCTATGTCAAAGCCTCACTCCGGGAGGGAGGTGGCATCGCGCAGCGATGACGGAAGGAGCAAGCGTTATTACTATGAACTACGCAACCATCAAATATTACGACATTGCCAACGGCCCCGGAGTGCGCACCAGCGTGTTCGTCTCCGGCTGTCGGCACCACTGCCCCGGCTGCTTCAATTCTGTGGCCTGGGATTTTGGCTACGGACAGCCGTTTGATAAGGCTGTCCGCAACGAGGTGTTTGCCTCCTGCCAGCCGGATTACATCGCAGGGCTTTCCTTGCTGGGCGGTGAGCCCATGGAGCCGGAAAACCAGCGGGATCTGCTGCCTTTCGTGCGCAATTTCAGAGCACTGTACCCCCACAAGACCGTCTGGTGCTACTCTGGCTACACGCTGGAGCAGCTCACCGGCCAGGAACCTTCTCACGCCCGCTGTGAGGTCACAGACGAGCTGCTGAGCCTGCTGGACGTGTTGGTGGACGGCCGCTTTGTGGAGGCCTTGCACGACATCACCCTGCGGTTCCGGGGCAGCAGCAACCAGCGCCTGCTGGATATGCCCAAGACTCTGGCCGCCGGCCACCCGGTCCTGTGGGAGGACGAAAAGGTCTTTTCCACCCATACCTTGGACTAAAACGGCGCCCGCATCTGTCCGGAAAAAATAAGAGCGTTCCGTTTTCCACATTGCCTGCAGCGGCAGTGGAAAACGGAACGTTCTTTTCTTTGGTTTTATTTCAGGATGACTTCGCCATTTTCATCGGCATCCACCGTCAGGTTGCTGCCGGAGGCAAGGCTGCCATCAATGAGGCGCTCTGCTGCCGGGTCTTCCACAGCCTTGCGGATGACGCGGCGCAGGTCACGGGCGCCGAACTTGCCGCCTTGGCTCTTGGCCACCAGTGCCTTGAGGGCCGCCGGGGTATAGCTGTAGGCAATGCCCTTGGCGTCCATGCCGGGCTTGTACTCGTCCAGCATCAGCGCTGCAATGCCTTCCAGCGTCTCCTGACGCAGCGGCTTGAAGGCGATGACTTCGTCCACGCGGCCCAGGAACTCCGGGCGCAGGAACTGGGCCAGTGCCTTGCGGGTCTTTTCCTCGCTGAGCTGGTCCTCGCTCTTGTTGAAGCCCAGGCCGCCGGTGCTCTGGTCACTGCTGCCCGCATTGGAGGTCATGCAGATGACCGTATTGGAAAAGTCCACGGTGCGGCCCTGCGCATCGTTGATCTTGCCCTCATCCAGAATCTGCAGCAGGATGTTCATCACATCCGGGTGGGCCTTTTCGATCTCATCGAACAGCACCACGCTGTAGGGGCGGCGGCGGACCTTTTCGGTCAGCTGGCCGGCCTCCTCGTAACCCACGTAGCCCGGAGGCGAACCGATCATGCGGGACACCGCATACTTCTCCATATATTCGCTCATGTCCAGCCGGATGAGCGGATCCGGGCCGTCAAAGAGCTGGCTTGCCAGCTGCTTGACCAGCTCGGTCTTGCCCACGCCGGTGGGGCCGACAAAGATGAAGCTTGCCGGACGGCGGCGGCCGGACAGGTCTGCACGGCTGCGCTTGATGGCCTGTGCTACCAGATGCACCGCCTCATCCTGCCCGATGATCTTCTTTTTCAGCTCGCCTTCCAGATTGGCCAGCTTGGCAAACTCGGTCTCCCGGATCTTCACCGCCGGGATGCCGGTCCACAGCTCAATGACCTTGGCCACATCGTCCATGGTCACCTGGATCTCACTGGCAGCGGCCTGCTTGGCGGGCAGCTCCTTTTCCAGCTGCGCAAGGCGGGTCTTGCGCTCGGCAATGCGTTCATAGTCCAGCGGCTCGTTGACATCCGCATTCTCCATGTCCGCCTCTTCCTGCCGGAGGGTATCCATCTCCTTCTGCATGGTCAGGTACTCGGAGATGACCGGGTGGGCCAGATTGCAGCAGGCACAGGCTTCGTCCAGCAGGTCAATGGCCTTATCGGGCAGGTAGCGGTCCGTGATATACCGCTCGCTCAGGGTGACGGTGGCGCTCAGCACATCCGCAGGCACCTGCACATGGTGGTGCTGCTCATAGTAGTGCTTGATGCCGTTCATCACGGCCAGCGTATCTGCCACACTGGGTTCTTCCACGCGCACAGGCTGGAAGCGGCGCTCCAGTGCCTGATCCTTCTCGATATACTT
>DCCL01000015.1 GCA_002313795.1 Faecalibacterium prausnitzii | reverse complement strand
CACTCGCCGTCGCCCCAGCCGTAAGAGCCGAACAGAGCGATCTTCTTGCCGTTCAGAGAGCCTTCCAGGTCTGCGAACATCGGCTCGAACTCGCTCTCCTCCAGCTGCTCAGCGCCCATTGCGGGGCAGCCGAATGCCACCACGTCAAACTCGCCCAGCTTGGCTGCGTTCATCTCGCTGCAGGGCACGATGGTGCCGTTGGAACCCTCTGCGATGCAGTTTGCCATGGTCTCGGTGTTGCCGGTTGCGCTCCAGAATACGATTGCTACTTTGCTCATAATGTTCAGCCTCACTTTTGTTTATTTTGGTTAGTATATTCTAACTTTTGGCCTCACAAAAATGCGTCAGAACTCATTGTCGGACGCATTCGAGGTTAGATTTATCTAACCGTAAATAGGATACCATAGAGTTTTCTGCTTGTCAAGCGGGTGGAGCTGCTAACTTTTCTCCCCTGCTCAGACGGACCTCATCAGACGGAAAAACAGAGTCAGAACACCGAGAATGACCGGTTGATGGAGCAGATAAATGATCAGCGAATGCCGCCCCATCCAGCCCAGCGGCGGGCATACTGAGCGGCGGAGCGGCTCCATCCGGCTGCGGCCCACCAGATGATGGAGAAAATATCCCACCCAGAACAGAAAGAGCCAGGGCAGCAGCGGGAAATAATCCGTGGAGAAGAAAATCTTCGGCATAAAACCGAAATAAGCTGTCAGATAATTGGTGTAGAGAGCCCCGGGCAGCCGCAGAGACCCGCCGGGCAGATTCCAGAAGCCGTTCATCGTCGGATAGGTCATCCAGAACAGCACCGCACTGACCACAGCACCTACCACAGGCGGGATACGGCGCAGAAGCGGCTCCAGTGCTGCCGTCAGGAGCATTGCAGAGCCCAGCAGGGTCAGCACGCCGAACCAGACCACATCCTCCGGCATGAACAGCAACGTCACCGCTGTGACCAGCGCACCTGCGCCGAACACGATGCCGCCGCGTCTGAAGGGGTGATGCCCCATCGGCAGGCAGAAACCGGAAAGCAGGATGAACACCCAACAGATGCTCTGCTGCCACAGATGCCCGGGCAGGCCGATATACCCTGCCTGAAAAACGCCGAAAATAAACACCACATCCCACATGCCGTGGTAGAGCATCATGCTGATAAGGTCGAGGCCCCGCAACTCATCCAGCAGATGATAACGGGCAGATCTTTGCTGTTCCATCTTAATGTATCCTTTTTCTTGCAATTCAAAAAACGGAGCGGCAGACCGCCGCCCATCCCCCGGAACCCGGAATGGAAAAATTATAGCACAGTTCCTGCTTAAATGCAAAAAAGCCGCCCCCGGCGGCAGTTTTCACTGCTCACCGGGGGGCGGCATATCACAATGACTGGAGTGCCCTTGCTCAGACCTCAGTGTTGAAGTAGCGCTTCAGCAGGCCCTCAAAGCCACGGCCGTGACGGGCCTCATCCTTAGCCATCTCGTGGACGGTATCATGAATAGCATCGAGGTTCAGAGCCTTTGCCTTCTTGGCCAGATCCATCTTGCCGGAGCAGGCACCGCACTCAGCCTCTGCACGCATCATCAGGTTCTTCTTGGTGCTGTCGGTAACGACCTCACCCAGCAGCTCTGCGAAACGGGAAGCGTGGTCTGCCTCCTCGTATGCGTAGCGCTTGTAAGCCTCTGCGATCTCGGGATAGCCCTCACGCTCAGCCACACGGGCCATTGCCAGGTACATACCGACCTCGCTGCACTCACCCTCGAAGTTAGCGCGCAGGCCATCAACAATCTCCTGAGGAACGCCCTCAGCCTTGCCGATGCCGACTACATGCTCGGTAACGTAGACGTTGCCGGTCTTCTCAACAAAAGCGGAAGCAGGAGCCTTGCAGACGGGGCACTGCTCAGGGATGGAGCCTTCAGCGATATAACCACAGACGGTGCAAACATACTTTTTCATAAGAATATCCTCCATTTTTGATTGTGTTATTGGCTGCCTGCTCTGGTACAGCAGGCTTGGTTTCTGGCTCTATTATAGCGAATGGTTCCTAGTTAGTCAAGCCTTTTTCTGAGAATTATTCGCATTTAATAAAGCTTTCACATCTTGCCCAAATAACCCATTCAAAAGCTGTCACTTATGCCAAAGCAAAGGTGAAGATCAGACCTGCAGGTTGCCGCTGGAAGGAGCATCGGCACCATCGGCAGAGTCAAACTCGTAATCGTTGCCGGGCAGGATGGCGTTGAGCAGAATGCCCACGATCGCAGCGATGGCCAGACCGGACAGGTTGATGGACACACCGGCCACCACGAAGGTTAGGCCGCCCACGGAGTTGAAGCCCAGAGCAGACACCAGGATGACCGCAGCGATAATGAGGTTGCGGCTGTTGGTGAAGTCCACCCGGTTCTCGACCACATTGCGGACACCGATTGCGGAGATCATGCCGTAGAGCACAAAGCTGATGCCGCCGATGATGCCGGTGGGAATGGTATTGATGATGGCCTCAAACTTGGGGCTGAAGCTCAGGATGATGGCCAGCACGGCAGCAATACGGATGACCAACGGGTCATAGATCTTGCTCAGAGCCAGAACACCGGTGTTCTCACCGTAGGTAGTGTTTGCGGGGCCGCCCAGCAGGCCGGCCAGAGCGGTAGCGAGGCCGTCGCCCATCAGAGTGCGGTTCAGGCCGGGGTCATTGATATAGTTGTGGCCAACGGTGGCGCTGATGGCTGCGATATCGCCCACATGCTCCATCATGGTAGCCAGTGCGATGGGGATAATGGTAAACAGTGCGCTGATGAACTCAGGGCTGCCATCGATGGCGAAGAGGCCCATAGCATCCTTATGCAGCGGGATTCCGAACCATGCAGCGGAGGCGATGCGCTGGAAATCCACAGCACCGGTCAGCAGAGCTACTGCATAGGATACCAGAACACCGATGAGGATGGGCAGGATCTTGACCATTCCCTTGCCCCAGATATTGCAGACGATGACGGTGCCCAGAGCCACAAAGGCCAGCAGCCAGTTGGCCTGACAGTTGGTGATGGCGGAGGGGGCCAGAATCAGGCCGATGGCAATGATGATGGGGCCAGTGACCACCGGCGGGAAGAAGCGCATGATGCGCCGGATACCGAAGGTGGAGATGAGCAGGCTCACCGCCAGATACACCAGACCAGAGAAAGCCACGCCTGCACAGGCGTAGGGCAGCATCTGAGTGTTAGCGACAGTCAGGTTGCCGTCTGCATCTGCCAGCATGGGGGCCACGATGGAGAAGCCGCCCAGATAGGCGAACGAAGAGCCGAGGAATGCAGGGACCTTGCCCTTGGTGACGAAATGGAACAGCAGCGTGCCCAGACCTGCGCAGAGCAGCGTGGTGGAAACGCTCAGACCGGTGAGCAGAGGCACCAGCACGGTAGCGCCAAACATGGCGAACATATGCTGGACGCCCAGCACCAGCATCCGGCCGGCACCAAGCTGACGGGCATCGTAGATGCCCTTGGAATAATCGATGTTCTGATTCATTAGTTTCCTCCTTCTATCCAGGACCCAAAAAAAGAGGCACCACCGCGGGAAAGCGGCAATGCCTCAAATATCAGGGTCAAATCGGAAACGGGAAATACAGCCGATGGATGCGGCAGTCAGCGCCTTTTTCAACATCCTGCTCTCCCCTTTCCTTTCACTCTTCGCTATAGTATAACAAAAAAGTTCGTGTCTGACAACTGTTTCGCCATATTTTACGATAATTTTTTGTAGGATTACAATAGATGTGT
>DCCL01000183.1 GCA_002313795.1 Faecalibacterium prausnitzii | reverse complement strand
GACCCCACCAAGATCAAGAACGACCTGGGCTGGTATCCTGAGACTCCCTTCGAGAAGGGCATCGTCCTGACCATCGACTGGTATCTCGACCACGAGGAGTGGATGGACCACATCACCAGTGGCAACTATCAGAAATACTATGAGGAAATGTACAAGAACAAATAAACTTCTGTAATTTCTCTCTGACAGAAAAGGAGCGCTCCTGCGTGATGCAGGGGCGCTCCTTTTTGTCTGGGTGCAGGTTTACTGTGCGCTGGCAAAGCTGTCCGATACGCTCAGGATGCTGGCGCTGCCGTCGAGGCTCTCGTAGATGGTCATAACTACATAGTGCATCTCAGCACCGGGGTAGACGGTCGTCGCTTCGCAGAGGATGCGGTAGTTGGTGCCTGCCGCCACCTGCGTGCTCAGCAGGGCCACCGGGACATAATCCACGCCCAGAAGGCCCTCGGTGGCCTTGCGGAAAGCGGCAGAGGTGTCCTCGGTCAGGGCAGGGGAAGCAGGCTCCTGCCAGCCGCCTGTGACCGGCTCACCATCAGAAGTGGGCAGGTCTGTGGGGGCGATGGCGTCGCTGATGTCCAGCAGCCGGGCCTGTCCCAGCCAGCTGCGGCTCAGCGTGACCACCACATACTGTTCTTCGGCATCCGGGATGACCAGAGTCTGCCTGCAGAGCAGGCGGTACTGAGTGCCGGATGCCGTGGTGCGGGTGGCGAGCAGAGCCACGGGCGTGTAGGCGGCACCTTCCAGCCCATCGGATGCCTTGCGGAAGAGAGCGGTCACTTTGTCGGTGAGTTCCGGCGAAACGGTGCGCTTCCAGCTGGAGGAAAGGGAGTTTTCCTCCGAAATGACAGAAGAGGTTGAAAACTCATCCCGGACGGAGAGGGCAGAGGCAGATACGGCACCTCCGGCCAGCAGAGAGACAGCCAGAACAGTGGACACACAAAGACAGACGGATCGTTTCATTTTGAATTCCTCCTATAGCAATGCGGCGATGTGCGCACCAGATCATTTACATACTGGATACGGAGAAGAGCCAGAGAAAATTGCAGATTTTTCCAGATGTTTTTTGGGAGGAGCGGCACAGAACAAAAAATCCCATGCCTGCGCGGTTCCGGTGCAGACATGGGAAAATGGGACGATATGGAATAATCAGCCGAGGCTGATGCCCATCCGGCGGGCGACGGTGAGCAGTTCGCAGCTCTCGGGAACATTGCGGGTCTTGCCTGCGATGTCGGCCAGACGGTTGGCCACCACACGGTTGTTCACCATGGCGACGGTGACGCCGTAGTTCTCCATCTCCACCAGCTTTGCAGCGTAGCTGCCGAACTCGGTGGCCAGCACACGGTCGTAGGCGCTGGGGCTGCCGCCGCGCTGCATATGGCCCGGGATGCAGACACGGGTCTCCATGCCGGTCTTCTTCTGGACAGCGGCGGCGATGCGGTTGGTGGCGGTAGTGCCGTAACCGGCCTCGACGCGCTTTGCCATCCACTCTTTCCGCTTCATCTTGGCCTCCTCGGTGTTGATGGCACCCTCGGCCACGGCGATGATGGAGAAGTTGGAACCCTTCCGGGCGCGGCGCTCTACAGCGTCGCAGACGCGGTCGATGTCGTAGGGCATTTCGGGCAGCAGGATAATGTCGGCACCGCCTGCGATGCCGGAGTAGAGGGTCAGCCAGCCGGCTTTGTTGCCCATGATCTCGATGCACATCACCCGGCTGTGGCTGCCTGCAGTGGTGTGGATGCGGTCGATGACCTCAGTGGCGATGTCCACGGCGGTGTGGAAGCCGAAGGTGACGTCGGTGCCGTAGATATCGTTATCGATGGTCTTGGGCAGGCCGATGATGTTCAGCCCTTCCTGAGAGAGAAGATTGGCGGTCTTGTGGGTGCCGTTGCCGCCCAGACAGAGCAGGCAGTCCAGTTTGGCGTCCTTGTAGGTCTTCTTCATGGCGGCAACTTTGTCGATGTTGTCCTCTTCCACCACCCGCATCATCTTGAAGGGGGTGCGCTTGGTGCCCAGAATAGTGCCGCCCAGAGTCAGGATGCCGCGGAAGTCATCCTCGGTCATCTCTTTGTACTCACCGGTGATGAGGCCGTGATAGCCGTTGAGGATGCCCACGATCTCCACGTTATCGCCGAACCGTGCATACAGTGCTTTGGCAACGCCGCGGATGGTGGCGTTCAGGCCGGGGCAGTCGCCGCCGGAGGTCAGGATACCAACACGTTTTTTCATCTTGAAGATCCCTCATTTCTTCCGTTTCTCCCAGCACAGGAGCGGATAATATTTACTAACTATAAGAGTATTCCCAAAGAGAGAAAGTGTCAAGGGCCGGGGCGTAAAAAAGGCG
Source organism: Faecalibacterium prausnitzii (assembly GCA_002313795.1). Lineage (GTDB taxonomy): Bacteria > Bacillota > Clostridia > Oscillospirales > Ruminococcaceae > Faecalibacterium > Faecalibacterium prausnitzii_L. Next base: position 3,877 of record DCCL01000183.1, on the reverse strand, counting down.
TGAAATCGCGGTAGAAGGGATAGGCAGAAAAACCTGAAAAGAAAAATCAAAAAAGTGGTTGACAAACCGGACAAAAGCCTGTATAATACTCTTCGTCAGCAGCGCTCCGGTGCTGAGGACGAAAACTGAATCATGGGGATTTGCATAGTGGTAGTGCGGTAGACTCTGACTCTACTTGTGGGAGTTCGATTCTCTCATCCCCAACCAGGAAAGTCATCTGATTCGTTCAGATGGCTTTTTTGTTTTGCATTTTGGGCCGGTGCGACACAAACCCCTGATTTTTTCTCTGTTGCCGGGGCTATACTGCTAGTGATGCAAGATAGAAAGACAGGAGTCAGGCAATGAGCATTTGGAGTGCATTCGGCAAAGGACGGTATAAAGGCTTCTCCCGGGAAGCGGGGCGGCTGCTGGATCAGGCGGTGGAGCTGGCCGGAGGGCTGGGCTGCAAGAAAGCGGACACCGGTCATCTGCTGCTGGCCATGCTTCAGGCAGACGGCGGCCCGGCAGCCCGCTTTCTGGCCGGGAAGAATATCTCGGAGCTGGAAGTGCGGCGTCAGCTCTCCGAAGGGCGGAGCGGCCCGGCGGCACATCTGGCCCGGGGCGATATGGCCGCTGACCTGCGGCGGGCCATGGATTACGCGATCATCGGGGCCCAGAATGCGCACCAGTCCCGGGCAGAGCCGGAGCATCTGCTCTGCGCCATGCTGGAAGATACCGACTGCACGGCAGGGGTCATGCTGGCGTCCATGGGCGTCCAGCTCACCGATGCCGTGCGGGAGTGCCGACAGCTCTCGGGGCAGTTCATCCTGCCCGTCCAGCCCCGGGCAGCGTCGGCCCTGCCCCGGGGGAGCCGGGCCAGTGACAAATACTGCCGCGACCTGACCCGCCGGGCGGCAGACGGGGAGCTGGACCCGGTGTTCTGCCGGGAAAAAGAGCTGGACCGGATGGTAGAGATCCTGTGCCGCCGCCAGAAGAACAACCCCTGTCTGGTGGGAGAACCGGGCGTAGGCAAGACCGCACTGGCCGAGGGACTGGCCCAGCGCATCGCGGAAAAGCGGGTGCCCAGGATGCTGCAGGGAAGGCGTCTGCTGGCGCTGGATATGGCCAGCCTTGTGGCAGGCACCAAGTACCGGGGCGACTTTGAGGAACGGTTCAAGAACCTGCTGGAGGAGCTGGTGCGGGACGGCAGTGCCATCCTGTTCGTGGACGAGTTCCACACCATCGTGGGCGCAGGAGCGGCAGAAGGAGCCATCGATGCTGCCAGCATCCTGAAACCGGTGCTGGCCCGGGGCGAACTGCAGCTCATCGGGGCGACCACCAATCAGGAATTCCGCACCCACATCCAGAAAGATGCCGCGCTGGAGCGCCGCTTTGGCCGGGTGCAGATCGAGGAACCGACGCCGCAGCAGGCAGTGGCGATATTGGAGGGGCTGGCACCCCGCTATGAGCGCTACCACGGCGTCCGGCTGCCCGTCGAGGCACTCCGGGAAGCGGTAGAGCTTTCGGTGCGGTATCTGCCGGGCCGCTGTCTGCCGGATAAGGCCATCGACCTTGTGGACGAAGCCTGTGCGGCGGTGCGCATCCGGGCAGAGCGGGACGGGGAAAAAGACCCAGCTCTCACCCGGGGCGAAGTCGCCCGGGTGGTGGCGCAGGCCAGCGGTGTGCCCGCCGAGAGGGTAGGCGAAAAAGAGCGGGAGCGGCTGGCAAAGCTGGAAGAGCGGCTCAACGCCGAGGTGGTGGGCCAGAGCCGGGCCGTGGCCGCTGTGGCCGGGGCCATCCGGCGCAGCCGCACCGGGCTGGGGGAGCCGGGCAGGCCCATCGGGGCCATGCTTTTTCTGGGGCCTACCGGCGTGGGCAAGACTGCACTGGCAAAGGCGCTGGCCGAGAGCTGGTTCGGCAGTGAAAAGGCATTGCTCAAATTCGATATGTCGGAGTATCAGGAACAGCACACCGTGGCCCGGCTGCTGGGTGCCCCTCCGGGCTATCTGGGCCACGACGAGGGCGGTCAGCTCACCGAGGCCGTCCGCCGCCGCCCCTACAGCGTCGTGCTGTTCGACGAGATAGAGAAAGCACATCCGGATATCCAGAACGTTCTATTGCAGATGCTGGAAGACGGCCAGCTCACCGACTCCATGGGCCGGAAGGCCGATTTCCGGAACACCATCGTCCTGCTGACCTCCAATCTGGGCGCACGGTTCCTTGCCGGACAGAGTACCCCGCTGGGCTTTGGGGTGGGCAGTGAAGCGGCCTTCGAAAAGCAGTCGGAAGCGGCCGTGGCAGAGGCAAAGAAGTGGTTCCGGCCTGAGCTGGTGGGACGTCTGGATGAGATCATCGTGTTCCGCCCTCTGGGAGAGGAAAGTCTCTGCTCCATCGCCGAAAAAATGCTGGGACAGCTGGAAGAGCGTGCGGCCCGCAGCGGTTACCGCCTCACCCACACCGAGCGGGTGGGCCCGGCCCTCGCGGCAAAGGCCCGCTCGCCCTACGGGGCCAGAGAGCTGCGGCGGCAGGTGGAGCGGGCGGTAGAACAGGCGTTCGCCGACCAGGTGGCTTCTGGTTCGGTGGAGCCGGGCCAGCACTGGACGGCAGACTGCGCCGCCGACGGCACCATCACCGTGCAGGAGAGCGAAACGGCAGGTGTCGGCTGAAAAAGCCTTGCATCCTCTTGTGTTTTCCGCTATGATAGAGAGCAGGAATCCACAGAGGAGGAAGCAGAATGCGTTATCTTTTTTTGCTCAACCCCACGGCGGGCAAGCGGGACTGTACCGGGGAACTGACCCCGGCCATCCATGCGGCTGCGGAACGGGCAGGCATCCCGGAGGAAAAGCTGGAAGTGGTCGTCACCCGATATGCGGGCCATGCCAGAGAGCTGGCAGCCCAGGCGGCTTCTCATGCGCAGGACACCGGCGAGCCGGTGCACATCTGGACGGCGGGCGGCGACGGCACCTTCAATGAGGCCCTGACCGGTGCCCGGGGATACAGCAGCGCGGCAGTGGGGTGCCTGCCCTTTGGCAGCGGCAACGACTTTCTGCGGACTTACGGCACCCGGGAAGAGTTTTCCGACCTGGACGCGCAGCTTGCAGGCGATGCGGTGGAGATCGACCTGATGCGGACCGACCTGGGCCTTTCGGCCACCATCTGCGCCGCCGGTCTTGACGCACAGGTGGCCTACGGCATCCCGGAGTTCCGGCGCATCCCCTTCTGCGGCGGAGAGATGGCCTATGCCCTCTCTATCATCAAACAGCTCTGCGGCCACATCGGCCGGAAGGTGGCGTTTACCATCGACGGCGAGGAGCTGACGGTGGACTGCCTGATGTGCGCGGTCTGCAATGGCCGCACCTACGGCGGAGGATTCTGCGCCGCTCCGGAAGCACAGCCCGATGACGGTTGGCTGGATGTGTTCATCATCCGGAAGGTGGGGCGGCTCACCATCGCCCGGCTGCTGGGCCTTTACAAAAAAGGCGGGCACTTCCGGGAGGGAAAGCTCGTTCCGGAGGCAGAACCGTATTTCATCTACCGCCGGGCAAAGCGGGTCTCCATCCGCCCGGTGGACGGGCGCGGGCCCATCGTGGCCACCGCTGACGGCGAGTGCGCGCCCTGTGACAGCATCACGGCAGAACTCATGCCGCTGGCCGGACGCGTCCTGCTGCCGAGACCGGCCTATGAGCGGTTCGTGGCAGCGAGAACAAAGGCATAACAGAACAGTCCGAAAAGCGCTCCGGAAAAGGGGCGCTTTTTTCTGTCATAAAAACTTAACAAAGAAATTTGAAAAACCTCTTGATTTTTGCCTTCAAGATGAGTACAATACACTTAGCACTCAGGGAAACGGAGTGCTAAACACCGGATGGACAAAGTCCCCGGTGACTGAAATTGTTTATCA
>DCCL01000196.1 GCA_002313795.1 Faecalibacterium prausnitzii | reverse complement strand
CTATTTTGCAACAGCCTCTTTTTACAGGATATATCTTTTCCTTATCGGCCGATAATGCCGGAGATAAAGATCTCCAGACCGATGCCGATGAGGATGACACCGCCCAGGATGGAGGCTTTGCCGGAGAGTTTCGTGCCGAATTTCTTGCCGATGGCAAGGCCCGCCTCACAGATGAAGAAGGTAACGACCGCGATGATGAGGGAGCAGACCAGAGCCATGAGCCAGCCATACTCCGAGATGGTGAAGCCGACGGACAGTGCATCGATGCTGGTGGCCACGCCCTGCATGAAGAGGGCACCGGCGCTCAGCTCTGCGGCCTCCTCGGCCTCTTCGCCCTTGATGCCATCGAGGATCATCTTGCCGCCGATATAGCTCAGCAGGATGAGAGCGATCCAGGGGATAAACTTTTCAAAGGAAGAGAACAGCTCCACGATGGTGTGGACGCAGACCCAGCCCGTCATGGGCATGACCGCCTGAAAGACGCCGAAGGTGCCCGCGATCACCGCACCGCGGCGGCGGGACATTTTGGGGTCATGCAGGCCGTTTGCCATCGAGACCGAAAAGGCGTCCATCGCCAGACCCACGCCCAGCAGGGCGCTGTTGAGGAAAAATACAAAACTCCATTCCATAAAACCATGCCTCCTGATTTTGCGCAGACACAAAAAGACCCGGAATTGGTACGCTTTCGCCAATTCCGGGTCTCATTTTCCGACGAACAGACTCCATGTGGAATGGGCGTGGTACTCGCACCAAAGCACATGGGTCTCGCAAATGAAAGCAAGCCAGACCGCCGCCCGGGCCGTCATTGTGTTGACTTGCTGCGCTGCCTGCAAAACAGCGCCTGCTACTCCCCCATGGGTATTTGTGATTGTTCCGTCATATTAACATATCAGGGGTGGATTTGTCCAGTATAACCGTAAATTATTTTTTGACCACCTTGAAACGGCCATCGATGACGGCACCCTCCATCACCGAGACACCGGCGGCGGTGACATCGCCCTGCACGCTGCTGCCGTTGGTCAGGGTCACCCGGCCGGTGGCCTCGATGTTGCCCACGATGCGGCCGGAGCTGACCATATCCTTGGTGTGGATGTTGCCGCCGACGACGGACTGGGGGCCGATCTTCAGCAGTTCTTTCGTGGTGATATCGCCCTGCACGCCGCTGGTCACGAGCTCCACGTTGAATCCCTGCACATTGCCCTCGATGCTGGCAAGCAGCCGGACGTCGCCCTCCGAGAAGATATCGCCCTTGAAGGTTCCTGCGATCTCCACATCGCCCTTGGTGTGCAGAGTGCCCTCGAACACGCTGCCCTCCGCCAGAACAGTCGCCTTGGGTTTCTCAGGGGATTTTTCCGTCTTTTTCAGGTCAACGACAGCGGACTGGATGGTGATATCCATCTCTTCTTCCTCTTTTACTTCCGGAGCCGGAGCCGCTGCCGGTTTCTCAGCCGGCTTGCCTGCCTCGTGCTTGCTGCCGCCCTTGCCGATGCCGAACATCTCATACGCCGCCTGGGAAAAGTTCTCTTTCTTGCTCATTTTTCAACACATTCCTCTCATGATTGGTTGGAGACCGTTCTATAGTGGAAGCTGACCTGACGCACTGTACGATCCAGCGGGGCAAAGGTAAATCCCTGTTCCCGCAGAGCATCGATGAGTTCCGGCAGAGCTTCAACTGTCGTTTTGCAGTGGGCCGAATCGTGCATCAGCACCACGCCGTGCTTCTTTTCGGCGGAATAATCGGTGATGCCCTTCACGATGGTCTGGGCAGAAGGCGACTTCTTGGCGGCATCCTCTGCGGAAAGATTCCAGTCATAATAGCGGAACCCCCGGCGGAGCATCTCCGCAATGATCTCCTTGTAGACGCCCTGGTTGTAGTTGTTCAGACTTCCGCCCGGGAAGCGGAACACGGTGGGCGTGACCCCCACCTCATCCCGCAGGAAGGTGAACAGCTGATAGAAGTCTGCCAGAAAATCTTCCACCGACGTATAAATTTTATCGTAGTCGTGGCTATAGCTGTGCATCCCGATGGTGTGGCCTGCCGCAGCCGCCTTTTTGATGCGCCGGATGGCGGCTTCATCCGTCCGGCCAATGACGAAGAAGGTCGCTTTGACCCCCTTCTCGTCCAGAATTTTCAGCACCTCATCCGTGTTCTCCGAGGGGCCGTCATCAAAGGTGAGATAGATGGTCTTCTTATCGTTGTCCCTGACATCCGGCAGAGTGGTAGGGGCGTAGAAATCCGGGTAGAGCAGCTGATAGCTCAGCGCCTCCTGTGCTTCCTCACTGTCGGGGTCCGATGCTGCTTCTTTCTCGCTCACTGCGTCCGCAGAGGCTTCATCGTCTTGGCCGCTGTCCGTTATCACGATGGCGCCTTCTTCCAGCAGGGTCTCTGCGCTCTTCGCCTTGTTGTGCCAGTGGACGGCAAGGCAGGAGGGGAGGACCACCCCAAGAACGCAGCACAGGAATATCATATTTTTGAAGAATCGAACGCTTCCGATATAGGGTTCTTTGCTCTCCATTTTGCTCTGCTCTCTTCTCTGATGTCCGGGGAAAGAGTCCAGAAAATCAAATCGACAAAATGCGTCTTTCCCTGAAAAAAGTTTTTTAAATCGCAATTTTCACCAATAATGTCTCACAAAACGGCATATTTGCGATATGCCGTTTGCGGATGCTGCCAACGAATCAAAAAATGCAAACGGCTATATTACAGCTATATTTATTAAATAATAACCCCTTTTAAAGTCTGGTTCAAGGTCGATTCATGTCATATTTTCGTCTTTCGGTGAAGGACACTTCATTTCTTGCATCAAAAAAGCCCTGCAAAGCAGTCTCTTTAAAAGGAGACCTCTTCGCAGGGCCAATTATGCGTTATTGAGTTTTGTTATTCCTCATCGCCGGTATCTGCATCCGGAGCTTCTGCGGCCGATGCCTCATCGGCTGCTTCCATCTCCGCCAGCTGCTCGGCGGTAGGCTCTTCCTCGGTGTCGGCCTCGATGCTCTCAGTCTGTGCCTCGTCATCGTGGTCGGTGCGGGCCAGCACCATCACCTTGTCGTTCTCGCCCAGACGCATGACCCGGACGCCGGAGCCATAGCGGCTCTGGATGGGGATCTCGTTGGCGTGCAGGCGGATGATGATGCCCTCCTGACTGCTCAGCAGCACATCGTCGATATCGTCCACGATTTTGACGGCAGCGACCTTGTCCTTGGAGGCATCGTAGTTGCGGATGCCCTTGCCGCCGCGGGCAGTGATACGGTAGGTGTCGATCTCAGTCCGACGGCCCTTGCCGTTCTCGGTGACGGTGAGCACCGTGCCGCCCTCGCGGCAGATGCAGACGCCCACAACTTCGTCGCCCTCGGCCAGCTTGATGGCCCGGACGCCGTGGCCGCTGCGGCCCATAGGACGGGCATCGGCCTCGTTGAAGCGGATAGCCTGACCGTTGCGGGTAGCCACGATGAGCATATCATGGCCGGAGGTCAGGCGGGTCCATGCCAGGGCGTCGCCCTCGTTGAGGGCAATGCCGATGAGGCCCGTCTTCCGGATGTTGGCGTACTGTTCCAGCGGGGTGCGCTTGATGAGGCCCTGCTTGGTGACCATGGTGACGAAGCCGCCCTCTTTGTCTGCATCCGCATGCTGGCAGAGCATATTGGTGACCTTTTCGCCCTCGGCCAGCTGCAGCAGGTTCACGATATTGCTGCCCTTGCTGGTGCGGCTGCCCTCGGCGATGGTGTAGCCCTTGATGCGGAACAGACGGCCCCGGTCGGTGACGAACAGGACGTAATCATGGGTGGAGCCCACGAACATCTCCTGCACGATGTCCTCTTCCTTCCGGGTCATGCCGGCGATGCCGCGGCCGCCGCGCTTCTGGGCCTGATAGGTAGCCTTGAGCTGGCGCTTGATATAGCCGGCCTCGGTGAGGGTGTAGACACACTGCTCCTCAGCGATGAGGTCTTCGATATCCACCTCACCGGTGACGGATTCGATCTCGGTGCGGCGCTCGTCGCCGAACCGCTTCTTCATATCCAGCAGTTCGTTCTTGACGATCTCCAGCACCCGGGCGTCGTTGGCGAGGATATCTTCCCAATCCTTGATCTTTGCCTCCAGACCGGAGAGTTCTTCCTCGATCTTGAGGATCTCCAGACCGGCCAGACGGCCCAGCTGCAGTTTCACGATGGCGTCAGCTTGCACATCATCGAAGCCGTACTGCTCCATGATAGCGGCCTTGGCCTCGGCCATGCCGCCCTTGCA
>DCCL01000093.1 GCA_002313795.1 Faecalibacterium prausnitzii | reverse complement strand
ATGCCGCCGCCGTTCATGATGGCGATGTCGCAGTTCAGCTCTTCGATCTCGTTGAAGTAGGCGTAGATGCCGTCTGCCACGAAGTCGCCCAGGTTGGTCTCGCCGGAGCGGATGCGGCGCTTGCCGGTGGCGGGGTCGGTGATGTAGAACTCATTCTCGCCCACAGCGATCTTCTCGCCCAGCATCTCGTCCACATCCTTGATCCAAGCGGCGGCAGTTGCTGCCACCGTCGGGTCGGAGACGTCTGCGGTGGAGATGAGCTCGGTGGTGATGGAGCCATCCTCGCCGATGGTCATCTTGCCCACATTTGCCAGATAGGAGCCGGTCTGGGTCAGGGTGACTGCCTTGCCGGAAGCATCATACACCTGCTTGTTCTCCATGACGGTGTGGGAGTGGCCGTCGATGAAGGCATCGAAGCCGGTGGTGTTAGCGATGACCTCTTCGCTGGTCCAGGGAGAAGAGGACGGGTCAACGCCCAGATGGCCCAGACCGATGATGATATCGGCACCCAGCATCTTGGCCTTGTCGATGGCCTTCTGCACGGCGTTATAGAGCTTCTTGCCGTCCTCGCCGCCCAGGATATCATAGATGTACTTGGTCTGCTTGTCGTTCATGAAATAGGACGGGGTGGACTTGGTAAAGGTCTCGGGGGTGGTAACGCCCACGAATGCGATCCACTTGCCGCCTGCGGGGAACATCTTGATGGCGGGCAGCACCTTCATGCCGGTGCGCAGGTCGAGCCAGTTGCAGGAGACATAGGGGAAGTCGGCTTCCTTGATGACAGCCTTTGCCCGGGGCATGCCGTAGTCGAACTCGTGGTTGCCCGGGGTGGCCAGGTCGTAACCGGCCTCATTCATCAGCTCGATGATGGTCGCACCGTCATCCATGGAGCCATAGGCCGTGCCCTGGATGTGGTCGCCCGCATCCACCAGCAGCACCGGCTGACCGGCTGCCGCACACTCCTGCTTGAGGGCAGCGATGGCGGCATAGGTCAGCTTGGGGGCTTTGTTGTCGATGTAGGTATGTACATCGTTGGTATAAAGGATGGTGACAGCAGCGTCTTTTCCTGCAAAGAACCCGGCAGATGCCTGCGGGACAGCCGCAGCCATGGCGGAAGCAGCAGCGGTGACACCGGCAGCCTTCAGGAAATTACGACGGGAAATAAAGTGTTTCACAAAAAATGACCTCCTTTAAATTCCAGACCTTTTTGCAGTGCGGCCTCTCTTCTGCCAGCACTGCCTTCATTGCTTTAAGCTTACCACAGAACCACAGAAAGAGCAAGCCTATTTTTGTTCGCTCTGCACAAGAATTTTCTTTGCAAGTATTACTTTCTATGAAATTTCACATCATCATGACAGAATAAAAACCGAAGCCCTGCTGCCCGTCTCAGGCATCCAGAGCTTCGGTCTTTTAAGGAATGGGAACTGATCGGAAATCAACGCTGCTGTCCTCGGGAAAGGCCGGTTCAGATGGCGTTATACTGGCGCAGGAGCTTTTCGAGGTCGGTTCCCTCGATCTTCTTCAGGGCCTTTTTCAGGAGGACGCGGTAGGGCAGCGGCAGCTCCATCTCGGTGAGCTTCCGGCCGTCCCGCAGCTTCACGGCTGCATCGATGAGGGCCCGCACATCGTAGGTGCTGCCCCAGACCTCCGGCACGCCGCGGTCGATGTTCAGCAGCCGGTAAACGGCTTCCATGCCGGTGCGCATGGAATATTCCGTCGTGAAGATGGTATCCCGGGCGGTCTCAGCAAACTGCCCGAGGAAGGCGAAGTTGACGGCATCCTTCGGCACGATGTCGGGCCGGTCGCCCCTGGCCCGGGGCATGAAGAAGGCGTCGATATAGGGCATCATGACCGGCACCGTGTTGGCGCTGTGCTCGGCCAGGTCTGCGATGTCCTCCACCGGCACGCCCAGATGGTAGAGCCACTCCATGCAGATCTCGCGGCCGGTGCAGTCCCGCATGGGCTTCTTCACAAAGGTGCCGGGCCGGTCGCTGAACAGGCCATAGACCCAGACGCAGAGCTGGTCTTTGGGCTGGGTGCGGAACTGCTGCTGCCGGTTCAGGGTCCAGCTCATGAGCCAGCCGGAATCCTTTACGGTGACGATGCCGCCGGTAACGGTGTGGCCGCTGAAGGGGTCCCGTTTGCAGATCTTCTGGATATACCGGGGGATCTTCTCATCCAGGGTGGTGATGGTGGCGCTCTCCCAGTTGGACAGCTCCGGCTGACCGCAGAACTTCTCCGGGTGCCCGAAGGAATCATCCTGCGCGGCGATGCGCTTCCAGAGATCCCAGCCGCTGCCGGGCCGGATGGTGGGGTCAAAGCCCGCCGCCTTGTTCTGGGCACCGACGGTGCAGCTCTCCACGCAGCCGCCGTTGGTGATGAAGAGCAGGTCATCTTCCGTCAGGTCGATGGTCTCCACCTCACCCTTATGGTCCACCGTGATGCCCACTGCCTGTTTTCTGCCCAGCTGAAGGTCGAACTGGACATCCGTCACCCTGGTATCATAGTAGAACTGGACGCCGTGGTCTTTCAGATAGCTGACCATGGGCAGGATGATGGACTCATACTGATTATACCGGGTGAACCGGAGGGCCGTGAAGTCCGGCAGGCCGCCGATGTGGTGGATATAGCGCTTCAGGTAGAGCTTCATTTCCAGTGCGCTGTGCCAGTTTTCAAATGCAAACATGGTACGCCAGTAAAGCCAGAAATTAGAATCAAATACTTCTTCATCGAAGAAATCTTCGATCGTCTTATCGTACAGATCTTCATCCTTTGTAAAGAACAGCTTCATGATCTCCATACAGCCCTTCTGGCTCAGGCCAAATTTACCGTCTGTATGTGCATCCTGTCCGCGATGTTCTGTCGCACGACATAAGGAATAGTTCGGATCATGCTTATTCAGCCAGTAATATTCATCCAGTACGCTGGCGCCTTCCGTTTCCAGAGACGGGATGGAGCGCAGCATGTCCCACATGACCTCAAAGTGGTTGTCCATCTCGCGGCC
>DCCL01000164.1 GCA_002313795.1 Faecalibacterium prausnitzii | reverse complement strand
AAGCCCATCAGGCCCGGGAAGTTGACCTCGCAGTCCTGACTCTCGAGGAACTTCTGCAGATCGTTGTTGCCCAGCGGGCTGTACTTGACGTAAATCTCGCCCACGACGCCCACCTTGACCTTGGGCACCCGGGTGACGGGGATAGACTTGAAGTCCTTTGCAATGAGGGGGAAGGTGTGCTTCATCTCACGGGAAGTAAAGCCCTTGCCCGCCAGCAGCACCCGGCCCAGACGCTCCACCCAGAGGTCCACCATCTTATCGGCGGCACCCTTCTGGTTCTCATAAGGGGCCACCTGATTGCGGAGGGCGCAGAGCATATCGCCGTAGAACACGCAGGCGATGGCGCGGCGGGCCAGCGGCAGAGTCATCTGGAAACCACTGTCCTTCTCAAGGCCCGAGAAGTTCAGACTGGCCACCGGGATCTGCGGATAGCCTGCCTTGACCAGTGCCTTGCGCAGCAGGTGGATGTAGTTGGAAGCACGGCAGCCGCCGCCCGTCTGGGTGATGAGCAGGGCCGTGTGGTCGAGGTCATACTTGCCGCTGTTCAGGGCGTCGAGGAACTGGCCGATGACCAGCAGCGCCGGGTAGCAGGTATCGTTATGGACGTATTTCAGGCCCAGCTGTGCTACCGCACTGCCGCAGTTGCCCAGGATCTCGCACTTATAGCCGTCGTAGCGCAGGGCGTATTCCAGCAGGCGGAACTGAGTGATGGCCATGTTGGGGATGAGGATGGTGTGGGTCTTCTTCATCTCCGGGGTAAATTTGGGATAATTGTATTCCATAGGTTCCTCCTATGTATCAGGCTTCTGCCTTGGGGGCAGAGTGCTCCGCCTTTTCTTCTGCGATCTCATCGCGCTCATCCAGAGCGGCGAACAGACTGCGCAGGCGGATATTGACAGCGCCCAGATTGGTGATCTCGTCGATCTTCAGCTGGGTGTAAAGCTTACCGCCCTCCTGCAGAATCTCGCGGGTCTCGTCAGTGGTGATGGCGTCCACGCCGCAGCCAAAGGAGACCAGCTGCACCAGATCCGTATCCTTCTGGGTGGTGCAGTATTTTGCAGCAGCATACAGGCGGCTGTGGTAAGTCCACTGGTTCAGCACGCTGGTGGGGAACTTCTGCACCCGGTTGGAGATGCTGTCCTCGCTGACCACAGCGGCACCGTGGCGGGTGATGAGGTGGTCGATGCCGTGGTTGACCTCCGGGTCAACATGATAGGGACGACCGGCCAGCACGATGATGCGCTTGCCCTGACGGCGGGCCTCGTCGATGATCTCGCTGCCCTTGACCCGGATCTGTGCCATGTGGGCTTCGTACTCGGCGTAGGCGGCGTCAGCGGCCTCCTGCACTTCCTTCTCGGAAATGCCGCCGAAATACTTGGGCAGGATCTCCTTTGCCATCTTATGGACAAAGTCCGTGGGACGATGAATGCCTACATAATCGTAGATGAACTTCTGGTTCTCCAGTTCCGGGCAGTTGCCTGCCAGAACTTCGGGGTAGTAAGCCACCACAGGGCAGTTATAGTGGTTGTCGCCCAGACCCTCGTCGATGTTATAGGTCAGGCAGGGGTAGAAAATGGCATCCAGATGCATCTGGCTCAGGGCCTTGATGTGGCCGTGGCTGAGCTTGGCCGGGAAGCAGGCGGTATCGCTGGGGATGGTGGCCTGACCGGCCAGATACAGACCGCGGCTGGATACCGGGCTGGTGTGGACAGCAAAACCCAGTTTCGTCCAGAATGCGTGCCAGAACGGCAGCAGCTCATACATATTCAGGCAGAGCGGGATGCCGATGGAGCCCCGTTTGCCGGGCACAGGCCTATAGCCCGCCAGAAGCTTCTGCTTGTAGGCGTAGAGGTTCAGGCTGTTGTCCTCACTCTTGCCGGTAACAGGCTTATCGCAGCGGTTGCCGGAGATGAACTTGCGTCCATCGGCAAAGGTGTTGACGGTGAGCTGGCAGTGGTTGCCGCAGCCGCCGCACTTGACGCTGACCACCTTCTGGTCGAAGCTTTCCAGCTCCTGTTCGTTCATCATAGAGGAGGTGGTCTTGCCGCTCTTGTGGCTCTGGCGCAGGCCGTAGAGGGCCGCGCCGTATGCGCCCATCAGGCCGGCGATGTCGGGGCGGATGACCTCGACGCCCATCTCCTTCTCGAAGGCGCGGAGAACAGCCTCATTGTAGAAGGTGCCGCCCTGCACGACGATTTTCCGGCCCAGCTCTTCGGGACTGGAAGCGCGGATGACCTTATACAATGCGTTCTTGACGACGCTGATGGACAGACCGGCGGAGATGTTCTCGATGCTGGCGCCATCCTTCTGGGCCTGCTTCACCGAGCTGTTCATAAAGACGGTACAGCGACTGCCCAGATCAACAGGGCGGTCTGCGAAGAGGCCAAGGGCTGCAAACTCTTTGACATCATAGCCCAGAGCCTGTGCAAAGGTCTGGAGGAAGCTGCCGCAGCCGGAAGAGCAGGCTTCATTCAGGAAAATGTTGCTGATAGCGCCATCTTCGATCTTGAAGCACTTCATATCCTGACCGCCGATGTCGATGATGAAGTCCACATCGGGCATGAAGTATTTTGCAGCCGTGAAGTGGGCCACCGTCTCCACCAGACCGAAGTCGCAGCGGAAAGCGTTCTTGACCAGCTCTTCGCCGTAGCCTGTGGTGGTGACACTGGCGACCTGCAGACCGGGATGCTCTTTATAGATCTTCAGCAGCTGTTCCCGGATAAGGGGCAGCGGGTTGCCGAGGTTGGGCTGGTAGTTGGTGTAAAGGATCTGACTCTTCTCATCCACGACCACCAGCTTGACGGTGGTGGAACCAGAGTCGATGCCGATATGTACCGGGCCGCACTGGGCACTGAAAGGCACCCGGGGCACGCTATGGGACATATGGCGGGCATGGAACTGCTCGTACTCCTCTTTGCTGGCAAAGAGGGGCGGCTCACTGGCATAAGTTGCTGTGGCGGCGTACTCATCCAGCGCTTTTGCCACATCGGAAAGGACAAATTCCTTATCTGCATAGAGGGCAGCACCCAGAGCCACATAAAGCAGGCTGTTTTCCGGGCAGGTGCCGGTGACGCCCAGAGCCTCATCGAAGCTCTTGCGCAGCACGGTGCTGAAGGTCAGCGGGCCGCCCAGATACAGGATATTGCCCTTGATGGGGCGTCCCTGTGCCAGACCGGCAATGGTCTGGTTGACCACGGCCTT
>DCCL01000138.1 GCA_002313795.1 Faecalibacterium prausnitzii | reverse complement strand
CTACACCTCTGCTGTTGAGGCTGCTCTGAAGGATAACGGCTACGTCATCAGCGTGGACGTTGACCAGAACTACATCGGCGTCAACGGCGTGAAGGACGGCTCCTTCGCTTACAACCCCTTCATCACCTCTGCTATGAAGGGTCTGTCTGAGGCTGTTGCTACCGCTCTGAGCGATATCGAGGCCGGCAGCTGGAGCGACATCGCTGCTTCCAACGGCAACTTCGGTCTGGAAGACGGCGATTACGTTGGTCTGCCCACCGATGAGGACAGCTGGAACTTCAAGACCTTCACCGTCGATGAGTACGAGGCTGTCAAGGAGAAGATCGCTTCCGGCGAGATCGTTGTTGACAACAGCTCCGACGATGCTACCAAGCCCACCGTCAGCGAGTTCACCACCGTTAACTACATCCAGTAAGTGTTTTCCCGGGCGGGACGTTCTCCTAAGGGGCGTCCCGCCCTTTTTGTGTGAAGGATAAGTAGACTGAAATTTAAGGAGATTCAAGTATGAAGATCTCTCGTCGTAACTTTCTGGCAGTGGCTGGTGCCGCTGTTGCTGCTGCAGCTCTGACTGCCTGCGGCGGCTCTTCCTCTTCCACTGCGTCCTCTTCTGCAGCTTCTGCTCCGGCTTCTTCTGCCAGTGCAGCAGAGACCAACGGCATCCAGCAGGTGGCCCTGTGCTGCAACATCGGCTCTGTGGATGACGAAAGCTTCAACCAGCCCTGCTGGGAAGCGGTGGAAGCCTATATGGGCGATAACTGCCAGTATTATACCCTGTCCACCGAGGGCACCCAGGAAGAGCGTGAGACTGCCATCCGTCAGGCCGTCAACGACGGCGCAGACGTGGTGATCTGCGTCAGCTATCAGTACGGTGAGACCATGGCATGGGCAGCGGAGCAGTACCCGGATGTCAAGTTCATCGCCGTTGATGTCACCAAGGGCGACATCGGCACCGATGAGATCCCCTCCAACTGTTACTGCTTCACCTTCAAGGAAGAGCAGGCCGGTTATCTGGCGGGCTATGCGGTGGTGAAGGACGGCTACACCAAGCTGGGCTTCCTGGGCGGCACGGCCGTGCCTGCGGTCATCCGCTACGGCTACGGCTATGTGCAGGGCGCAGACGCCGCTGCGCAGGAACTGAGCACCAACGTGGAAGTCAACTACTTCTACGGCGGTCAGTTCTACGGCGATGCCAACATCACCTCCCGTATGGAGGGCTGGTATGCCAGCGGCACCCAGATCGTTTTCGCCTGCGGTGGCGGCATCTACACCTCTGCCGTTGAGGCAGCCCTGAAGAATAACGGCTATGTGGTCGGCGTGGATGTGGATCAGAACTACATCGGCGCCAACGGCGTGGCTGACGGCACCTATGCCTACAACCCCTTCGTCACCTCTGCCATGAAGAATCTCTCCGTTGCTATCCACGATTCTCTGGACAAGATCAACAACGGCGAGTGGGATTCCCTGGCCGGCAGTGAGGATAAGTTCGGTCTGGAAGAGGGCGACTATGTGGGCCTGCCTACTGCCGAGGACAGCTGGAACTTCAAGACCTTCACCGAGGATGAGTATGAGGCCCTGAAGGCCAAGATCGCTTCCGGTGAGGTGGTCGTGGACGACAGCTCCGACGACAGCACCAAGCCCGCAGTCAGCGAGTACACCACCGTCAGCTATATCCAGTAAGACAAGCGTTCCCGAGTGGGACGTTCTGCAAAAAGAACGCCCTATTCTTTTTTGCCCTGAAAAACAAAAGTATTACTATTCAAACTTAAGGAGAAAGCATATGAAGAAGATCTCTCGTCGTCGTTTCCTGTCCGTTGCCGGCGCAGCTGCCGCCCTGTCCGTTCTGAGTGCCTGCGGTGCCTCCGACAGCACTTCCGCCTCTTCTGCCGGTTCTGCCGCAGGCAGCAGCGCAGCCGCCGCAGGCGTCCAGCAGGTGGCCCTCTGCTGCAACATCGGCTCTGTGGATGATGAGAGCTTCAACCAGCCCTGCTGGGAGGCCATCGAGGCTTACATGGGCGACAACTGCCAGTATTACAATCTCTCCACCGAGGGCACCCAGGAAGAGCGTGAGACCGTCATCCGTCAGGCCGTCTCGGACGGCGCAGATGTTGTGGTCTGCGTCAGCTACCAGTATGGCGAGACCATGGCCTGGGCCGCAGAGCGCTACCCGGATGTCAAGTTCATCGCCGTGGATGTGACCAAGGAAGACATCGGTGAGGATGCTGTGCCCGCCAACTGTTACTGCTTCACCTTCCATGAGGAGCAGGCAGGCTATCTGGCCGGTTATGCTGCTGTGAAGGACGGTTACACCAAGCTGGGCTTCCTGGGCGGCACCGCTGTGCCCGGCGTGATCCGGTACGGCTACGGCTATCTGCAGGGCATCGACGCCGCTGCACAGGAGCTGGGCACCAATGTGGAGGTCAACTACTTCTACGGCGGCCAGTTCTACGGCGACGCCAACATCACCTCCCGCATGGAGAGCTGGTATGCCAGCG
The DNA here is from genome assembly GCA_002313795.1 of Faecalibacterium prausnitzii. GTDB lineage: Bacteria > Bacillota > Clostridia > Oscillospirales > Ruminococcaceae > Faecalibacterium > Faecalibacterium prausnitzii_L. The sequence goes on along the minus strand of DCCL01000138.1, from coordinate 4,065 downwards.
GCACGCAGGTCGTCTTTGCCTGCGGCGGCGGCATCTATACCTCCGCCGTTGAAGCAGCTGTGAAGAATGACGGCTATGTCATCGGCGTGGATGTGGATCAGAACTACATCGGCGTCAAGGGTGTGTCCGACGGCCTGTATGATTACGACCCGTTCATCACCTCCGCCATGAAGAATCTGGCCGTTGGTCTGCACGATTCTCTGGAGCGGATCAACGATGGTGAGTGGGATTCTCTGGCCGGCACCGAGGATAACTTCGGACTGGAACAGGGCGATTATGTTGGCCTGCCCACCGACGCAGGCAGCTGGAACTTCAAGACCTTCACCGTGGAAGAGTACGAAGAAATCAAGGGTAAGATCGCTTCCGGTGATGTGGTCGTGGACAACAGCTCGGACGACAGCGTGAAGCCTGAGGTCAGCGCCTTCACCACGGTCAACTACATCCAGTAAGAAAAACAGCGCAGGCGGGACGTTCCTTGGGGGAGCGTCCCGCTTTTTGTCGGCACCGTTTTCCACAACGGCGCAGTTCTGCGGGCAGAAAGAATTGACGAGAGGGGGAAAGCAGAAAAACAGCACGATGTATCTCGGATATTTCCCGAAAAGAAACCGGCCTGCCGGGATGAAAAATAAAAGACATCTCCAAAACTATGTGCAAAGTGCACAAAAGTAATACTTATAACGTGGCAAAACATTAAAATTTCAAAAAGAAGTGTGCAAAAAGGCAAAAATACGGTATAATGGTCGTTAGAACAATATAGGTGTCACTTGGACACGAAAGGAGAGTGAGCAGATTGGCAGAGGATTTTGTGATCGAGATGCTCCATATCACCAAGGAGTTCCCGGGCATCAAGGCCAACGACGACATTACCCTGCAGCTGCGCAAAGGTGAGGTCCACGCTCTGTTGGGCGAGAACGGCGCAGGCAAGAGCACACTGATGAGCGTGCTGTTTGGCTTGTATCAGCCGGAGGAAGGTAAGATCCTCAAGAACGGCAAGGAGGTCGCCATTCGCAACCCCAATGATGCAAATGCACTGGGTATCGGCATGGTGCACCAGCACTTCAAGCTGGTGGAATGCTTCAGCGTTCTGGACAACATCATTCTGGGCGTGGAGCCCAACAAGTTTGGTTTCCTGCAGAAGGCCGAGGCCCGCAAAAAGGTCATGGCCCTGAGCGAAAAATATGGTCTGCGCGTGGACCCGGATGCGCTCATCAGCGATATCTCGGTCGGTATGCAGCAGCGCGTGGAGATCCTGAAGATGCTCTACCGCGACAATGAGATCCTGATCTTTGATGAGCCCACCGCTGTGCTGACCCCGCAGGAGATCGACGAGCTGATGGAGATCATGCGCGGGTTCAAGAAAGAGGGCAAATCCATCCTCTTCATCACCCACAAGCTCAACGAGATCATGGCCGTGGCAGACCGCTGCACCGTCCTGCGCAAGGGCAAGTACATGGGCACCGTGGATATCAAGGACACCACCAAGGAAGAGCTTTCCCGCATGATGGTCGGCCGTGATGTCCAGCTTCAGGTCGAGAAAAAGCCGGCTCACCCCGGCAAAGTCATCCTGGACGTGGAGGGTGTCACCATCCACAATGACCAGCGCAAGAAGGATTCCGTCAAGAACGTTACCTTCCAGGTGCACGGCGGCGAGATCGTCTGCTTGGCTGGTATCGAGGGCAATGGTCAGACGGAGTTCGTCTACGGCCTGACCGGTCTGGAAAAGCTGACCAGCGGCAAGATCCTGCTGGATGGCAAGGACATCACCAATGAGAGCATCCGCCAGCGTTCCAAGGACGGCATGAGCCATATCCCCGAAGACCGCCATAAGCACGGTCTGGTGCTGGACTACAGCCTCGAGAACAATATGGTGCTCCAGCGCTACTGGCAGCCGGAGTTCCAGAAGGGCGGCTTCATCCGGGCAGACAAGGTGCGGGAGTATTCCGACCGGCTCATCGCCCAGTATGACGTCCGCAGCGGTCAGGGCAGCGCCACCATCGTGCGCAGTATGTCCGGCGGCAACCAGCAGAAAGCCATCATTGCCCGCGAGATCGATAAAGACCCCAAGCTGCTGGTGGCAGTTCAGCCCACCCGCGGCCTGGACGTCGGCGCCATTGAGTACATCCATAAGCAGATCGTGGCCGAGCGCGATAAGGGCAAGGCAGTCCTGCTGGTCAGTCTGGAACTGGACGAGGTCATGAACCTGTCCGACCGCATCCTCGTCATGTACGAGGGTGAGATCGTGGGCGAGTTCGACCCCAAGACCACCACTGTGCAGGAGCTGGGCCTCTACATGGCCGGCGCACGCAAGCAGGGAAAGGAGAGCAAATAATGAACAAGAAAAAACTTTCCCACAGCAACCTGAACGACTCCATCACCAGCGTGCTGGCAGCTCTGCTGTGCATCGTCATCGGCATGGCTGTGGGCTTTCTGGTGCTGGTAGCCATCAATCCGGCCCACGCCTGGGGCGATGGCTTTGTCCGCATCCTCAAGGGCGGCTTCCATGATGCTCCCTATGGCGTCGGCAAGGAGCTGGCCAACGCTGCGCCCCTTATCATGACCGGTCTGTCCGTGGCCTTCGCCTTCAAGACCGGCCTGTTCAACATCGGCGCTGCCGGTCAGTACACTCTGGGCGCTTACGGTGCCCTCTACTGCGCCATCATGCTCAAGATGCCCTGGTTCGTCTGTCTCATCGCAGCTACCGTTCTGGGCGGCATCTGGGGTGCGATCCCGGGCTTCTTCAAGGCTTATTTCAACATCAACGAGGTCATCACCTCCATCATGTTCAACTGGATCGGCCTGTATCTGGTGAATGAGCTCATCTACCAGAACGGCACCGGCCCCATGTACGACGTGCGCAACACCCGTACCATCAACCTGAGCAAGAATGCCGAGTATGCCCAGTCGGTCATCCCGGACTTCGGCCTGAACAAGATGTTCCAGACCAACAGCACCACCATCGCCATCTTCCTGGCAGCAGCGGTGGCTGTCCTCATCTGGGTCATCCTGAACAAGACCACCTTCGGCTATGAGCTGAAGGCCGTCGGCCTGAACAAGAGCGCTGCCCGCTACGCCGGCATCAACGAGAAGAAGAACATCATCCTCTCCATGGCCATTGCAGGCGCTCTGGCAGGCTTTGGCGCAGGTCTCTACTACCTGTCCAACGTCTCCCAGTGGAACCCCCTGAACTCCACTAGCCTGCCTGCCATGGGCTTCAACGGCATCTCCGTCGCCCTGCTGGCAAGCTCCAACCCCATCGGTACCATCTTCTCTGCGATCTTCATCTCCCATATCTCGGTCGGCGGCTCGTTCCTGTCCACCAAGTATTATCCCACGGAGATCTCCGACCTCATCAGCGGCATCATCATCTACCTGTGCGCATTCTCCATGCTGTTCCGCGGCAAGATCCATGCCCTGCTGTTCAAGAATGCGGATAAGACCAACGTGAACGCAGAGCCTGCCCCTGCTAAGACTGAGCCTAAGAAGGAGGGCAAGTGATATGTTGCTGCTCATCAAGTATACTCTGCTGTATGGCATCGTGCTGATGCTGGTGGCTCTGGGCGGTATGTTCAGTGAGCACTCCGGTATCATCAACATCGCGCTGGAAGGCATCATGGTCATCGGCGGCGTGGCGGGTGTCCTTACCCTCACTATGCTGCCCTCCACCATGCCCCCGGCTCTCATCGTCATCATCGCTGTGCTGGCGGCAGCCATCGCCGGCATGGTCTACAGTCTGCTGCTGGCCTTTGCGTCCATCAACCTGAAGGCAGACCAGACCATCGGCGGCACGGCCCTGAACCTGCTGGCAACGGCCATCGCCGTGGTCATCGCCAAGAACTTCAGCGACAGCGGCAGCGCCAAGCTGAATTATTCCAATAAGCCGTTCCTGTTCAGCATCGGCGGCCTGGAGCTGAGCATCTTTGTTCCGCTGGGCATTGCCCTGCTCATCATCAGCTATGTGGTGCTGTACAAGACCCGCTTCGGCCTGCGTCTCATGGCCTGCGGCGAGCATCCTCAGGCGGCGGACTCCGTGGGTATCAACGTGTACAAGATGCGCTGGGCGGGCGT
>DCCL01000083.1 GCA_002313795.1 Faecalibacterium prausnitzii | reverse complement strand
CCCGGTAATTACCTTCGCAAGTGAAACGGGCCATTCCATCGCCCGCCCTATTGCCTGGCGGCAACAGGGTCCCACCCCAGCGGACACTTGCTCAGGGAACAACCGGCGTGCCTGAGTTGCTGTATCTTATCGAAAAATCGAAAACGGGGTTTCAGCCAGCGCCAACCACAAGAGGTCGGGCGGAGGGTGGTTTCCTGCCAAGCGGCTCAATCGCAAACTTGTTTTGCGATAGCTGGCAGGAAACTGCCGGACTGCCCAACCGATAAGATGAACTATCCGGTTTCCTCAGTCGGAATCTTTCGTTCTTATTTTTTCTCAGCCTTTGCCGCCCCGCTCACGCTGGCGATAATGCCTTCCGCCTTCACCTTTTCCAGAAACTCCGGCAGCTGCTGCTCCATCAGAGCCAGCGCACTGCCGCGGTGGCTGATGGCGTCTTTCTCGTCCGGGGTCAGCTGGGCATAGCTGCGGCCTTCCGTGTTGGGGCGCTTGCCGCTCTTGCCCACACCGCATTCGTCGGGGATAAACAGTGGGTCGTATCCGAAACCGTAGTCCCCCGCCAGCCGCTCAAAGGCCACCCGGCCCGGGCACTCGCCCCGGCAGGTCAGGTGCTGACCGGTGGGAAGGATGAAGCAGACCGCCGCCACGAACTTCGCGCTGCGCTTATCCGCCGGGATATCCTTCATGTTTTCCAGCAGCTTGTCGTTGTTGGCTTCGTCGTCGCCATGACGTCCGCAGTAGCGGGCGCTGTAGACGCCGGGTGCACCGTCCAGTGCATCCACGCAGAGACCGGAGTCGTCTGCAATGGTGGGCAGGCCGCTGGCCTTGCAGATGGTCTCAGCCTTGATGAGGGCATTTTCTTCAAAGGTGGTGCCGGTCTCGTCCGGCTCGATGGCGATGCCAAGCTCTTTCTGGCTCACCACCTCGTGGCCCTGCGCCTCAAGGATGCGCCGCAGTTCGCGGAGCTTTCCGGCGTTGCCGGTGGCTGCACAAATCTTCATGCCGCGCCCTCCTCAGTGCTTCCAGCCCGTGCGGGGGATAAGTTCTTCCACAAAGCCCTCCGGGGTGAAGGGGATGAGGTCGTCGATGCCCTCGCCCACGCCGATGAACCGCACCGGCAGACCCAGACGCTGCTTGACGGCCACCACACAGCCGCCTTTGGCCGTGCCATCCAGTTTGGTGAGGATGATGCCGGTGGCGTCTGCGGCCTTGCAGAACTCTTTGGCCTGACTGATGGCGTTCTGGCCCGTGATGGCGTCCAGCACCAGCAGGGTCTCAAGGCTGGCTTCCGGAGCTGCTTTTTTGACGCTGCGGCTGATTTTGGACAGCTCACTCATCAGGTTCGACTTGTTGTGCAGGCGGCCTGCGGTGTCCGCGATGACCATGTCGTAACCGCGTGCGGTGGCAGACTTGACGGTATCGAAGATGACCGCTGCCGGGTCTGCGCCCTCGCCAGCCTTGACGATGGGCACACCGGCACGGCCTGCCCAGATCTCCAGCTGCTCACTGGCAGCGGCACGGAAGGTATCGCCTGCGGCCAGCATGACCTTCTTGCCCTGACGGGTGTAGTAGTCGGCCAGCTTTGCGATGCTGGTGGTCTTGCCCACACCGTTGACACCGATGACAAGGATGACAGCGGGCTTGCCGCTCAGGTCCATCTCTGCTTCAGGGCGCATCTCGTCTGCGATGAGGTCACGCAGGGCATCTGCGGCCTGTTCGCCGGTCTTGAGGCCCTTTTCGTGTACCCGGTCGCGGAGCTTGTCCACCAGCTTCATGGCGACATCGCCGCCCACATCGGCGAGGATGAGCTGCTCTTCCAGCTCATCGTAAAGGTCGTCGTCGATCTTGCTGCCGGTGAGGGTGTTCAGGATGTTGCCCCAAAAGCCCGTGCGGGTCTTTTCGAGACCATCCTTCATTTTATCCTTTTCTTTTTTGCCAAATCCAAAGAGTCCCATGTTCGGCCTCCCTTATTATGTTTTGTCCCGTCTGCCTCTCCGTCACGCTGATGCCCGGGCTGCGGCTCCCGGCGGATGCTTTTTCCGAAAAGAGCCATTCCCCGGAGATGACGGAGGGCTTCTCTTTTATTATACCTATGAAACCAGTGTCGCGTCAACCTGTTCCAGATCCAGCTTCAGCAGTTTGGATACGCCGTCTTCCTGCATGGTCACGCCATACAGGACGTTTGCCGCCTCCATGGTGCCCCGGCGGTGGGTGATGACAATGAACTGGGTCTTATCGCTCACCCGCCGCAGATACTGGGCGAACCGGACGACGTTGGCATCGTCCAGAGCCGCCTCGATCTCATCAAGGATACAGAAAGGTGCCGGGTTGACGGCCAGAATGGCGAAATAGATGCTGATGGCCACCAGCGCCTGTTCGCCGCCCGACAGGGCTTCCAGATTCTTGATGACCTTGCCCGGCGGGGCCACCCGGATACCGATGCCGCAGGAAAGGACGTCACTCTCATCTTCCAGGATGAGGCTGGCCTCACCGCCGCCGAACAGCTCGGTGAACACCCGGCCAAAGTTCTCGTTGATGGCCCGGAAACTGTCGGTAAAGATGTCCCGCATCTGGCCCGACAGGCCGTTTATCATTCGGGTCAGCTCGTTCTTGCTGCCCTCCACGTCTTCCACCTGCGCGTGCAGGGTGTCGTAGCGGGCCTTGACTTCCTTATATTCCTCGATGGCACTGACGTTGACGTTGCCCAACGCCCGGATCTTCCCGCGCAGGTCAGCCACCTGTGCCCGGAGGGCGTTGATGTTGTCGAAGTCCACGCAGAGGGCTTCTGCCTGGGAGAGGGTCAGCTGATACTCATCCCAGAGCTTTGCGGCCATCTGGTCGTATTCGCCCTCAGCGGCGGCTTTCCGTTCGGCCAGACGGGCCATCTCCCGGCTCGTATCTTCCCTCTCGTCCGCTGCGTTCCGGCTCTTTGCCAGTGCTTCGGTCTCGTTTTTCTGGCAGAGCAGCCGTTTTTCGGTGGCGGTGCGGATCTCTGCTTCCTTCTCTGCGATCTTTCCGGTGCTGTCCACCTTGGCGTTCCGGATGGCCTCGATTTCTTCCTGACAGGCTCCGCTCCGGGCTGCAAGGGCAGCGAGGTTTTCTTCCAGCACTGCCCGGCGGCTCTCGGCATCCTTTGCCTGCTTTTCCAGCGCTTCGATCTGGCTGCGGGCCAGTTCGGCGTCCTTCTGACGGGTCAGCTGCTCCATCCGCTTGGCGCTCAGCCGCTCTGCAAGGCTCCGCTGCTGGGCGAGGAATGCGTCATCGCCCTCGGCGATGCGTTCCAGCTCCGCCGTGCGGCTCTCAATGTCTGCGGCCAGCGTCTCTTCCTGTTTTGCGGCTTCCGCTGCACGGGCGCGGGCGGCTTCCAGCTGGGCTTTGCGCTGTTCCATCTCGTCCTGCCGCCCGGCAAGGGCTGCTTCCGACTGGGCCACTGCGGCTTCCAGCCGCTTCTGCTCTGCCTCGGCGCGGATGCGGTCGTTAGCCGCTGTGATCTGCTCACTGCCGGTGGCAGTCAGTTCTGCGGTCAGGGCATCCACCTGAGATTTCAGTTCATCGGTGTGCTCCTGTGCCGCAAGGCAGTCTTTCTGGAGCTTTGCGGCTTTGACCCGCAGCTCTTCCATCTCCTGCTTCCGGGTGAACAGTCCCGCTGACCGCTGCACGCTGCCGCCGGTGAAGCTGCCGCCTGCATTGATGACCTGACCATCCAGCGTGACCACCTTGTTATGATAGCCCAAATCCCGGGCCACCCGGGATGCCTCGTTGATATCATCCACCACCACAATGCGGCCCAGCAGGTTCGACACGATGTTTGCATACCGGGCATCGGCCTTGACCAAACCGGACGCCAGCCGGGCCGACCCGGAGAGCCTGCCCCGGAACACGCCGGGCTGGACGGTATCCAGCGGCAGGAAGGTAGCGCGGCCCGCGTTCTCGCTGCGGAGCAGAGCGATGCCGGCCTTGGCGGCGGCTTCGTTCTCCACCACCACGTTCTGCAGTGCGCCGCCCAGTGCCGTTTCAATGGC
>DCCL01000244.1:4176-8803 GCA_002313795.1 Faecalibacterium prausnitzii | reverse complement strand
CCTCTCAGCCGCAGCCCTCTCAGCCGCAGCCCGGCTTGACAGAAGCAGGCCGCCGCCAAAGATTACTTTCCCGGAAGAACGCTGCGCGTCCAGTGTTCCCATATGGACACATTCGCAACGCCTGATTTTGAAGTCTACGCCATAATGGCTGTACTTCTGCATCATCGCGGCCGTCACAATATTATCCGGATAAGTATATTTGGGAAGTTGCACCGTTTTGACACGGCGCAACCGCTCTACTTCATCGTTTACCAGTTTTGTCAAACGCGGTTCGGTCTGAGCTACGATATCGCCACCGTAGCTCGTCACAAACGACGTTTTTACTATCGCGCCGTTTTCGTATTCGATACCGCAATCGCAAACGATGTGGTTCATCCGCGAAAAGACGGACTTGCCCGAAAAGCAGGTCAAGCTCGGTGCAAACAAGAAGAACGGAATGCCATGGTCGAGGTAAAACGTGCAAATTCGGGATAGAATGGAAAAAGGTGGATTATCCAGCACCACAGCGTCTTCCGGGTAATCAAAATGCTCATAGTCGCCGCCGGGATAAAACGGACGCACAATTTTAGCGGGGTCGATGCCATACTCTTTGCAGGCCCAGTCCCGGATGACTGCGTACACGCTGGGCGGAGTATAACAGTCGTCTGTTGTCTTTTTCGGTTTGAACTTTTCTTCAAACTCTTCATAGGTCTTGCTTTTCAAACCAGTCCTCCTAAAAATGAGCAACAAAAAACCACGGTGCGTGTGCATCGTGGTTCAAAACTTATTCGTCTAAAAGGTCTTCTCCATCGTCAAGGTCTTCTCCATCGTCGCCGGGAGCAAGTCCATCCGGTGCAACTTCATCGAAATAATTGATAAGTTCCTTCATGCTGGCATTCGGGTGCTTCTGTGCATATTCGAGCATTTCATCTTCGACCTGATAGGCCTCCGGCCCATTCAGAAGCGAAAGAAAATGGCACTCGTCGGTATATGACATTTCCACTTCAGGAGCAGGCTCAAAATGTTCCCGGACATACTGAACCCATGCGGATTCTTTTTCAGGTTGCTTACTCATTTTGTTTTACCTTTCGTGAGACGAAATCGTTTCTGAATGCTCATTCCACCAAAACCGTCCGCTGTAACGTGGTATTGATAAGTGGCGTCACGGATGACAGCTTTGTCTCCGGCTTTTAATCCCGGATACCGTGTATTCAATATACCGGTAAGCCGGGCGTAGGTCTTGGGCTTGAGCTGTATCTTGCTCTTGCCGCGCTGGGGAGAGGGCGCGTACTTTGTTTTCCCTATTGTACCGCTTCCACCCTTACCTGTAAAGCGTCCGTTGGAAGAATCATGATAGGGGTTGAAATCCTGCGTCAGAGCATCGCCGGTAGGAACATCGGCACCACCTGATACGGGAGCATCCAGAAGCCCTGCCAGCGGGTCGCGCAGGGCCGTGACGTCTTGGTAGGTCTTCCCCTTTGCTGCCGCGATGAGCTGGTCGGTGAGGGAACCGAACAGGCCGGTCTCGTCTTCCAGTTTCTTCAGCTCCTGCATGGCGACACCTGCATCCAGCAGACCAGCCTGAAAGGTCGAGACGATGACCTCAGCTTTCTGCTTGGCGATGCTGGCCGTCTCGCTGGCTGTGGGCGTCCAGAGGGGCGGGAAGGATACTTCCAGATCCAGAGCCTCGATGCCTGCGCTGCGGGCCACCACGGGCAGCAGCTTGTCCAGAATGGGCCGCAGCTTGCTTTCCCGCAGGGTGTCCACATAGTCGTAGTAGTTTTTCAGGTCGCTCTCGCCGGTGGCGTTCATCCCGGCGGGAGAGCGGCCAAACAGCTTGGTCATGGGGTAGTGGCTGGCACCGCAGAGGTTGAGACACATGCTCTCGTACACTTCCTGCAGGCCGGTGAACGTGTACTGAGTGTTCGTCATCTTGTTGCCCTGTTCCACCAGCTGGACGCCGAAGTTGGAGCGGAGCACACTCTGGGCTTGCATGGTGTTCCAGAAGCGACGCTGCACGTCCGGGCTGGACAGGGAGAGCAGCTGTTCCAGACCCTTGACCTCCATCGTGTTGATGTTGGCCTGAAAGGTCAGCGCAGCCATGTTGGCGCTCACGTTGTCGTGGGCCACCACGTCTTTATACAGGGCCTCCACTTCGGATTCTCCCCAGTAAAGCTCTGCCTGCCGCTCAAGGTCGGGCAGCTCCCGCCCGGTGAACCGCACCAGCCGGGAGTGATGCACCCGGGCGGCAGTGTGGCCTGCGGCATCCGAGATGCTGTAGCTCTCAGGCACCAGCTCGCCGCCCTCAAAGGTCAGGGCCGCGTCCGGGCTGATGCCCTGCCAGCGGTCGAGGATGTACAGGCCCCGAAAACCGCCCGGAAGGACAGCATCCAGCTCGAGGGGCCGGGATAAGTCTTCCTGCCCATCAATGAGGATAAGTCCCGCAGCACCGCCGTAGAGACGGCCCCACTTGAGCCCGGTGCTGATACGGTCGCGCAGCTTGGTGGAGCGTTCCACAGCCTGGATAGCCTTGCTCTGCTCCGGGTCGGCACTCTTGAGGGTGTACCACTCCCGGAGCATATCGTCCACCATCAGGCCGACGACGTTCTGCACCACCCAGTTGCTGCGGTAAAGGCTGTTGAGCAGGGCATAGTTGCCGGTCATCCGGGTGAGAGGGTAGTCGGTGGCTTCCAAGGGGCTTTGTGACCCGTACCCCAGCCGGAACAGCGGATTGGAGAAAGCATCCATCACCGGGATATTCTGTTGTGTGCCCCCGGCGGGGCGGTTCTTGTTACGTCTGGACACTCTCGAACCTCCAATCTGGCAGTGAGTTGACGTAGTATCGGACGGCATCCGGGCCGTGGTCGTTTTCCTTAACGGGCTTTTCCACGCCCAGCAGTGCGGCTTTGTCATCCCAGCGGTAAAGCCCCAGTTCATCGATGAGCCCGGTGCAGGATGCATTGACCAGCATCCGACGCCGGGAGAAGAGTGTTCCGCACCGGCGAATACCATTCAGGACATCGTTGTTCGCTTCCATGACGTAAACACCGCGCTGGCGCAGGGCAGCAATGAAAGATGCTGCGGAGGGGTCTACATAAGCAGCACAAGGGTCATCGCCCATAAAAGCAATGAAGGCGTCGGCATATTCCTCATCGGTCTTCTGGCGGCGCTCTTTGCGGCCATCCCAGCGGTATTCCCGGTCGATGCGGATGGTCTCGCCGTCGTCATAGATGTCTTCAAATACGGTTGGGTTGAGCGTTCCATAGTCTACCGCAATGGTGCGGGTCGAGATGGACTGCATCCCCACAGGCCGCTCAGCGTCGGTGTAGATGTTGGCCTTGAGGTCGAACATATCGTAAATGAGCCCCTCTGCGGCCTTGCGCTGGCCCAGGATATCCCGGGCATACCAGATGCTTTTGCGGTCGTAGGTGGCCAGCACAGCGCGGAGCTGTGCGTCCGAAAGGCTCATGTTGTCGGCGATGGTGAAGTGGCCGTAGTTGAGGCCGTAGGCTGGGTCCGCTTTTTGTTTTTCTTCGTGAAAATTGAGCACCGACCGGTAATACCAGTGCCCTTCGGCTTTAGGGTTCAGGTCATGGAATATCTTCCGGTCAGGACTGGAAAGAGTGCGGTCGAAGACTTCCTGAATGAAAGCCTCGCTGCACTCGTTGACCTCGGTGATGTAGGCGGTACCGTAGGTGTTGCCCTTGATGAGCTTTTCATCTCCGGCCTTGCCGCCGCCAGAGATGAGCACGATCTTCTCGCCGGTGATGGTCTGGACATAAAGGCAGTCGCGGTTCTGGTACACACCTTCCCGGCAGCGGCCTTCAAAGTAGTTCTTCATCCCGAAACCGTCACAGTCCAGAATGTTGAGCCGTGCGGTGGCGGTGGAAACACCCGCGATGAGGTGGATGCGGCTGGGGTGCTTTTCAAGGATGGTGCAATAGGCCATGGTGATGAGCACATTTTTGCCGCCGCGCTTGCCGCCTTCGGCCACGTTGAGCCAGTGATCAAAGCAGTTCCAGAAAAAGCGGGTCTGATTCTGAGAGAAAGGAGCGGGGATGTTCATGTCTCAAAGTCCTTGATGCTGCGGTCGGGCAGGGGATGCTGAAGCAAGTCGGCCAGGGCCTGCATCTCGTTTTGCTGAGAGGCAGAGTCCTTTTCTTTCTCGACGGTGCCCCAACCGAAATTGTTCTTCAGGCTGAACTGTGCACCGCTGGTGCCGTTCCGGTCGTAAAGTCGTTCTTCGGCGTACTGCTCGCAGCGGGCTTTCGCGCGCGTTATCGCGTCAACAAATTCACGCTTGCCCTGATAGTTCAGCAGAGCCTGCCGGGAAGTGAACCCCAGCCAAAGCGCTAATCCGGTGACAGTGGGCGGGTGCTGCCCGATATAGATCCCGTTCCCGAATTTATCGAGGACCGGCTCGCCGGCCTCATTTTTGAGCAGCGTTCCCTGACAGTCTTCGAAGTAGGCGTCGATTTTTGCCTGCATTTCAGCAAGGGATTTATATCTCGGTGGCCTGCCAACCGGATTCTTTCTGTATGACACGTCACCACCTCTCTTGCGTGCAAAAAATGGAGCAGCCGGGAGGGTGCGGCCCTCCGTCCATCTGGTCACGCCAGTGCTCTTGCGTCTGAGCTACGGCTGCACA
>DCCL01000244.1:0-4149 GCA_002313795.1 Faecalibacterium prausnitzii | reverse complement strand
CAGGGTAAGTTGGCGCACATCCGGTGGGGAATCCTTGAACCCACTGCGGATTCCGGGGCCTCCGGTGGCGTACCGGGCTCTCACATGGGCAAGGAGGAATCCCGTCCGGCACGCAAGCCCCAGGCGGCTTCGCAGGCCATACGTCAGGCTGTTGTCATGACGGGGCATGACTTTGTGGTGCCGCCCTTGGAATCGAACCTTCCGTGTCTACTCACGCGAACGCGCACCAGTTTGCGCTCAGGCGGCATAATAGAAGCAGCCCGCGAAACGTGAGGTCAGGCAGCAGGGGACACGCTTCGGAGACTGCGTATATCGGTGGGCCTTTCCGGCTCTGCCGATGGTACTATTTTAGCACGTTATCAGATGAACCCACAATGAACAGATACTGAACAGACACTGCACTTTTTCAGAGATCCAGCTGTTCAACAGCGGCCTGACGAAGGGCATAGACCCTGCGGGTGGAGATTTCCATATCACAAGCCACCTGTTCCCACGTCAGGCGGTCGAGATAATATTTGCGGAGTGCACAATAAGCCTTGGTATCCAGCTGAAGAAGAACAGCATCGATCTCGGCAAACAGGGCGTCGCAGACCGCCAGCTGTGCGTAGGCACGGTGTTCGGCTTCTTCTTCGTGCTCCACTGCCCGGTCAAGATTCTGCCCATCCTTGCTGCCGCTCGGTGCAGCGCTGAGGTTTTGGGTGATGTGCCGGGTGGCTTCCTGCGCCTCTGCCAGCCGGTAGGAGAGCCGCTGGTAAAGCTTCTCAGCCTCCCGGTAGCGGGACAGCCAGCGCAGCTTCTCGTCGTAGGTCATGTCAGTTCCTCCACCCGCACGAATACACCGCAAACGTCGGCCCAGAACTTTTCGGTGATCTCGCTGCACACCTGTGCGTCGTCATGCCAGAAGTGCAGGCGGGTCATCTCATCCTTGAGCGCTTTTTCCAGATTGTCAGTGTCTGGCTTAGAGGTGCGCCAGCTGCCGTCCGGACGTCCTTCGGCAGGGAACATCCATTTGACCAGCAAACGAATGGGACGGCCTGCCGGGATGGGTTTTGCGGGGGCATAGGATGCAAGGTGGGCGTGCAGCTTGGCACGGGTGGCTTTCAGCTCAGCGCTGTCATACAGCACAGCGCAGGGTTTGCCGCCCTTCATGTAAGCGTGCAGCTCTTTGGCGTTATGGGTCGTGGTGGGCGGGCGCATGGGAATAAAAAACTGTATGGTCATTTTCGTGCCTCGTTTTCTTTTGACCTTTGCGGCCAACGTGATGAGGAGGGTCCCCAGAGAATGGGGGCTGTGCACGCCCCATTCTCTGGGATACCCCATCACAACACGGACGGATTATGCTATTATATATAGGCATTTTCCGTCCCGATTCCGTAGGAAAATGCGGCATTTTCCGAAATCCGGAAGTTGGATGCGGACGGAAGATGCGGGCATTTTACCGTTTTTGTACAATGCGTATTTGAAAATATTGCTTTTTGTAAACTCAACCTGAACTTCCCGGTTCTCTGCGTCCAATATCGGAGCCATCGATCCAGTAACCACCATCAGCTTTCAAGCGGCGGCGCACAGTATCAGGCTTCAGTCTCAGATATTCGGCCATGCTGTAGACGGTGACTTTTCCATCCATCATACAGGCTTCGTAGGCAGTGGACAACTCAGAGGATTTGTCCTTGGCAAGCTTTTCTCGACTGTCCCACCGCTTTTCCGCAGCGCGGGATGCCATAGATTTAAAATCACCGTCCGGCTGAAGGTCTTCCAGCAGTCCGCCGTCCAGTTTGTGCACTGGGTAGTCAAACCAGAGGTTGACCGGGGAAAAGCTCGCAAATTCGCGGAGGGTGCCTTCGATGCGCCACGCGGTCATGCTGTCAGCCTTTTTCTGGGCCGCAGCCACCTCGGCGTCGATGGCCCGCAGGTCGGCGAGGCCCAGCTTTTCCTTGGCGATGGTGAGCATCCGGCTCTTGCTGAGGGCGTCGTCCGGGCCGTAGGCGTCCGCGTGACCGCGCCTGTCCAGCATCGCTTTGATGACCCGGCAGGCCGCTTTGTTGTGAAGCTGTTCCCGGATGGCGTCGGTGATGGTCAGCTCGGTCATATCCAGCATGGCATCTGGATCGCGGGCAAATACACCGGAGCCCGAAGCACGGTCCATGCTGCGCTTACTGCCCTGCGCACCTTTGGAATGGTGGTGACAGTAAATCACTGCGCAGTCCAGTGCGCGGCAGACAACATCGAACTGGTTGCAGAACTTTGCCATCTGGTCGGCACTGTCCTCATCGCCGGTGATGACCTTATAGATCGGGTCAAGAATAACAGCGGTATACCCCTTTTTGCCTGCCCGGCGGATGAGTTTGGGAGCAAGTTTGTCCATAGGCACGGATGCACCGCGCAGATTCCAGATGTCGATATTTCTCAAATGGTCAGGCGGAAGGCCCGGCGAGGTATACACATCTTTGAAACGGTGCAGGCAGGAGGGACGGTCAAGCTCCAGATTGATGTAAAGCACTTTGCCCTGAGCGCAGGCGAAACGGCCCAGCCATGCCTTGCCCTCGGCAATGGCGATGCACAGCTCGATGAGAGCAAAGCTCTTGCCCGCTTTGGAGGGGCCTGCCAGCAGCATCTTGTGTCCCTGCCGCAGTACGCCAGCGATAAGAGCATCGGCCAGCGGAGGCAGGTCGTCCCAGTCATCGGCCAGACATTCGGTGTCAGGAAGGTCATCTGTACAGGCTTCCACCCAGTCACACCAATCTTCCCAGCAGCTTTTTCCGACGTTCGTTTCCAGCAGCGCCTGCTTTTGTCCCGCCCTCAGGATGCCTGGCATCCGGGAGAGGCGGGAAGGATTGCGGTTCTGCTGGTCAAGGGTCAGGCCGTTTTTCTGGCAGACGGCATAGAGATGATCGACACGCTTACGGTACTCGGCATAATCCGGTGCATTGACCCGGACGATGGCATGAACGCTCTTACCGCCGGAATAGACCAGTGCGGCGCAGGGGAGTTTCATCTGATGGATAGCGGCAAGCTGCTTGCCCGGCTCCATGTTGTCGCACTCCACTAGGGCATAGCGGTAGCTGGTGATGTTGGCGTCCTTCCGACCTGTACTGTCCATCGGGTTGAAGCAGATCCACGCGCCCACCTCGGGGTCGCAGTCCCCCATGACCTTGCCGATGTCGCCGCCGCAGGCATCCAGCTCTTCGATGAGCTTCCCGGCCGTTCTGTCCCAGCAGCCCTTAGCCGGGCGTCGGCGGTCGGCAGCCATGAAGCTCTCTGTGACATAGGCCACATATTCATCCGGTTCAAAAAGGACTTGAAGATATCGCTTGAGCTGTTCGGCAGGCTCCCATGTATCAGGAAGGTGGAGATCTTGCTCCTCGACCCAGCGGGTGTCTACCAGCGTGGACTGCTGTGGACCGACTGTCAGCTCATCGCCCCAGTCCAGCGTATGACCCGCCGGGCCGGACCAGCCGTGTTCGTATGCAAGCTGAAAAATGCTGCTCTGGGTGACGGGTTTTGAACTTCCGCGAAAGCTTTCCCATTTTCGGGCGCACTCACCCTTGTGATACCGTCCGCCGTCCCGGCTGCTCCACTGTTCCCAGACTGTGACGGGCAGACCGGCTTCTTTTAAGCCCATGCCCACCATGGTCCATTCTTCATAAGTTAGGGCGGACGGGGAAATGAAGTCCAATGCTTCTTGCAATTCTGTTTCATTGTTCATCGATCAATTACCATCCAAACTCAACGAAAGGGCTGTCCGGCGCGGTAGATGCCGCAGGCGGGACGTGGGTCTTGGGGTCCACGCCTTTGGGCACGCCCCGCCAGCCGTTGGCTGCGATGCGGGAAATCATTTGACGGGCTGCTTCAAAGCTCCATGTGCCCACCTTCTGAAAGCCGAACTGTTCCAGACGGCGAATCTGCTTGGGTGTGGTCAGTCCTTCGGCCTGCCGCTTGTGGAGCCGGTCCAGAAGGAGCGACGCTTTGCCCGCCGACTCGATAGCATCGGGCAGGATGCCCAGCTTTTCCAGCGCAGCGGTCTGTTCGGCACTGGGCGGGCCAGCCTCCCACCCAAATGCGGGGACATATCCCGACAAATCTTCGGCCTGAATGCTCATCTCGTATTGCAACGGGTCCACAAGCTTGGCCCTTTTGCGGCGCTGTTCG
>DCCL01000259.1 GCA_002313795.1 Faecalibacterium prausnitzii | reverse complement strand
CCGCCGGCATCGTTCTGCTGCACGGCACCCACATCGCTCATGCCGCCGATGTTGGCGAACACATCGATGGTCTTGCCGTCGAGGGTGGTGTTGGGCTTGCCCTTCAGCTCCTGCAGCAGGGCCTGCTTCTTCTGGTCTTCCTGCTGACGGGCCTTCAGGCTCTTGAGCAGGTCGGGGGTGGGGTCAACATACACACAGGCGTTGTAGCCGTCCACCACAGCCATCTTGCCATCCCAGTCATCCTGGATATCCTTGCACTGGATGAGGGCGGGGATGTTCATGCTGCGGGCCAGAATGGCGGTGTGGCTGTTGGAGCTGCCCTCCCGGGTGATGAAGCCCAGCAGCAGGCTCTTGTCCATCCGGACGGTCTCCGAGGGGGCCAGATCCTCTGCCACGAGGATGCTGGGCCCGGTGCCCTGCAGCGTCTCATTGTCCACGCCCTGCAGGATATCCAGAATAGCCTGTGCGATGTCGATGACATCGGCACTGCGGGCCTGGAGATAGGGGTCATCCATGGCGGCAAAGACGGCGGCCTGATTGTCGCCTGCCGTCTTGACGGCGTACTCAGCACAGCGGTGCTGGCCGTTGATGATCTCCTTGATGGCATCCACGAAATCGTCATCATCCAGCATCATGGCATGGATGTTGAACACCTCGGCGATGTCCTCGCCTGCCTCAGCCAGCGCCTTTTCATAAAGAGCGGTCTGCTGGTCGATGGCCTTGGCGCGGGCCTCTTCAAAGCGGGCGATCTCAGCTGCAGTGTCTGCCACTTCGGCCGTGGAGATGGTGGTATTTTTCTTCTTATAGATCTTCAGCTTTCCGATGGCAATGCCATTCAGGATGCTTTTACCTGTGCCTACCTGCATTGCATTTTCTCCTTATTTCATCAGTTTGTGACATTTCGCAAGAAAAAGCCCCCGCAGGGGGAACCTCCGCAAGGGCTCTTCTATCACGCCGGGCTGGTCAGACGTTCTCGCTCAGGAACTTCTGGATGGCTTCGGCGCAGGCATCTTCATCGTCACCCTCGACTTTGATGGTCACGGTGTCGCCCTGCTTGACACCCATGCCCATCAGGGCCATCAGCTTGCGCAGGTCGCAGGTCTTGCCTGCTTTTTCAAGGGTAGCGGTGCTTGCAAAGCCCTTTGCCACCTTGACGAGCAGGCCGGCGGGGCGGGCGTGGATGCCGCAGGCATCCTTTACGGTATACTGGAATTCCTTCATGTCATTTTCTCCTTACTTCATCCGGGGTCCTTCTCCGGGCAGCTCATTCTGTCTCGTGGGACACAGCAGTCTGATGCTCTCACTGCTGGATGTTTACATTTATTATAAACCTTGGTCGTTCTTTTTTCACCCTTTCATATTGCCGATTTTTTATGAAAAATTTTAGTGACATTGAACAGAAACTCCTGTTGAAAACATTCCCTTTGCACAATTCTCCGTTTTATCGTTGTTTTTCGAGCATATCATCTTTTATTCCACCGGATAGCCTTCAGCGTCCAGCGGCAGGTCGGTGTATTGCGCCGCCTGCGGCTCCGCCCCCTCCGGCTCTCCGGAAGTCTGCTGGGTCAGTTCGTCTTCGTGGCGTTCGCCCCAGTCCCCGCTGAAGTCCTCTCCCGAGGCCTGCTGCGCCTGTTCCCCGGTCAGTTCTTCGTCGTGCCGCTCCCCCCAGTCGCCGCTGTAATCCTCGCCGGACACCTGTTCCGCTTCCTGCATTGCCATAGCGGTCTGGGCATCTTTCAGACCTTTGACGGTGCCGGAGGGCTTTTCCAACAGATAGGCCCCGATGGCCTTTTTCTTATACACCAGCAGCACGCCGTAGCTGCTTACATCGCCCCGGCTGGCCGCAGGCAGCAGCGCCGTCCATTTCTCCACCGTCTTGCCCTTGTAGCGGGTCAGGTCCATGCCGCTCTGCTGCACCACCCCGTTGAAGGCCGAAAAGCTGTCGTCCCATTTGCGAGGGATCTTGACTTTATCTGCCGTGATGGATGCGCCGTCCACATCCAGACCATAACCGGTGAACCAGTTCTGGATATCCTGGGCGCTCTCGATTTTATTGACACTGGCAGCAGCGGCCACCGAGCGTGAGCTGATATACCGCCCCAGCATGGCGCTGAACACCACCAGTGCACAGCACATCACCCCTACACCCATTTTTTTGAAGCTCGCCTTATTCAGTGTGACCACAAACATTCCCATGCCTCCCACCCATTCAGATTCGTCCGTACAGCATATGTGGGAGGGGAAGCCATTATGCAAAAGCGGGCCGCTCTGCTGCTTGACATTTGCAGGGGGAGTGCATAATAATAAAGGTGCAAAAGAGAATATTGCGATTTGATTCATGCATATCATCAATGAGCAAACAAGAAGCCCCTCTGGTACTGTGAATACCAAAGGGGCTTCCTGCTTGCCTAGGGGGTTAGTGCTTACCGGCCTTAAACTGTCCGTCAAGCCACTTACAGATGTAGTGAGCTGCTACACTTGCTGCAGCAGACAGTGCAAATGAGAATATTACGCTCATGCATATCACCTTCTCCCCCAGTTTTATGGAGTCGGAAGGCCGACAGGTACAGGATACTACAAATTCTGACAATGCGCAATGTGCCGCATATCGCATAGAAAAAGCACCCGTGCCATTTAAAATGATGATATGCTACCCCTAGAGTAG
>DCCL01000067.1 GCA_002313795.1 Faecalibacterium prausnitzii | reverse complement strand
TGTCGTTGACCGGGTTGATGCCCATGACGCCTTCCAGCTTGACGCCGGTCTTTTCCTTGTTCAGCTCGCTGCGCTCGAAATCGCTCTTCCGGGCAGCTTCAGCCTGATAAGCCTTGACGGCATCTGCATTCTTGATGATGCCCTTGTCCAGCCACTCCTTGACCATGGCGTGCTCCGGGGAGACGACCATATAGGTAGCGCCGAAGAGGGTATCGCAGCGGGTGGTGTAGACGGTCAGGGTGTCACCTGCGGTGGTGCCGAAGTTGACCTCCGCGCCGTGGCTGCGACCGATCCAGTTCTTCTGCTGGGTGGCAACGCGCTCGATGTAATCCAGACCATCCAGGCCGTCGATGAGCTTATCGGCGTAGGCGGTGATCTTCAGCATCCACTGGCTCTTGACCCGGTGAACGACCTCGCTGCCGCAGCGCTCGCAGACGCCGTTGACGACTTCCTCGTTTGCCAGCACGCACTTGCAGCCGGTGCACCAGTTGACGTTCATTTCCTTCTTGTAAGCCAGACCGTGCTTATACATCTGCAGGAAGATCCACTGGGTCCACTTGTAATACTCGGGGTCGGTGGTGTTGATCTCGCGGTCCCAGTCGAAGGAGAAGCCCAGAGCCTTGAGCTGCTCACGGAAGTGGTCCACATTCTTCTTGGTGACGATGGCCGGGTGGATGTGGTTCTTCATGGCAAAGTTCTCGGTGGGCAGGCCGAATGCATCCCAGCCCATCGGGTAGAGCACGTTATAACCGTTCTGACGACGCTTGCGGCTCACCACGTCCAGTGCGGTATAGCTGCGGGGATGGCCCACATGCAGACCTGCGCCGGAAGGATACGGGAACTCCACCAGTGCATAGAACTTGGGCTTGCTGTGGTCGATCTCGACATGGAAGGTCTTTTCGTCCTCCCACACCTTCTGCCACTTGGCCTCCACGGCCTTGTAATCATACTTCATTTTTGTAATCAGCTCCAGACTTTTCTTTCACTCAGGATTTACATATGACAAACTGGCCGTCCTCCGTCACACCGTCGTCCAGCCAGGCTGCTATCTTTTAAAGACTGTTATCCGGGGTCAGGTACTCCGAGATATCGATGGGCTCACCGTCGGCCCACAGGTGCTCCAGGTCGTAGTAGGTGCGGGTGTTGGGCACGAAGACATGGACGATAACGCTGGAGTAATCCAGCAGCACCCAGTTCTTGGAGTCGAAGCCCTCGGTGGTGTAGGGCTCGATACCCTTCTGGGAGAGCTCATACTCCACCTCGTCGGCCAGTGCGCCCACCTGAGTGGTGGAAGTACCGGAGGCGATGACGAAGTAATCAGTCAGGACGGTCAGGCTCTCCACTTTGAGCACCCGCACATCCTGTGCCTTCTTCTTGTCCAGGATCTTGGCGATCTCAATGGCAAGGGTCTTGCTGTCGATGTTCTTATCCATAGATGTTCTCCTTCTCATTGTCCGGTCGACTGTCCGTCGGTGGTGGTAGCGCCTGCCACATCGGTCTCGCCGCTGAGGATGGCGTCATCCGATTCCTTATCCAGCTGGCCCACGAACTGGACGTTGGCACTGGTCGAAGCCGTGCCGTGAGGCCAGTCGTTGGTCACGAGGTTCAGTTCGCTGGCGTTTACCGGGCCGGTGTAATTGCGGAAATAGGTGTTGAGCAGCTCTGCAATGGAACCGGCGTCCGGCACCACGCAGGAATAACCGTCAAAGCCGTCGGTCGCACCCACATTGGGCACGCCCATGAACACGGGGGTCTGCGCCAGCATGATGTTGGCGCTGTCGATGCGGGTAAAGGACACCAGCATCTTTGCGATGGTGGTCAGGTCCATATCCGTGTGGATATAATTGTTGAAGATCAGGGGCAGCTGGTTGAGCACATCGGTGATGCCCATGCTGCGCACCCGCTTGAACAGGCCGGCGTAGAAATAGCGCTGCATGTTCAGGCGGTCGATATCCGAGTTGGAGTAGCCCTCACCGTGGCGGCAGCGGACAAAGAACTCTGCCGACTTGCCGTCCAGATTGCGGTAGCCCTGCTTCAGGGCGCTGCCTGCAAAGGACATATCGTGGGGGATATACACCTCAATGCCGCCGAAGTTGTCCACCATCTCCACCAGCGCCTGCATATCCACCGTGACATAATAGTCGATGGGCAGTTTGTACTGGTCATAGATGACCTCTGCCAGAGCAGCGATGCTGCCGCCGTTGGAGAGGGCCACCGAGTTGATCTGGTAGTTGGTAGCGGCGTAGGTCTTGCCGTTGGAGAGGGTGACTTTGCGGCTCTTGGTACAGACAAGGCTGTTGCGGGGGATCTGCAGCATCCGCAGGGCACCACCCTTGATATCGAACTGGCAGTAGAGGATCATATCCGTCATGCCGTCGTTGGAGGTGGGGTCGCTGGAATATTCCCGTCCTTCCTCGTAATCGATGCCGCAGACGAGGATATTGACCACATCGCCCTTGTACTCTTCCAGCGTCTGGATCTCTTCGGTGATGGATTCTGCATTGGATTCCGGGCGGAGGTTCTCTTCCACCTTGTTCACCATATTGGCAGCATACACCACCACGCCCGAGATGACCGCCAGCACTGCCAGCGTCACCACCAGCGGCAGCCAGAGCGGCGTTCTTTTCTTTTTTCTGCGGCGGCGGGGTGCGCTGCTCCCGGCTGCTGCGGAGGAAGTGCGGGGCGGTTTTGCACCCCCGCTGCCGCCTGCACGACGCACCGGCTCTGCGGGCTTTTCCGTTGCAAAGAAATCCGGCTGGGCAGACGGTGCCGACCGGGGAACGGAGGCATTTTTCGTCCGTTGTTCCGTCGGGCGGTTCAGCGAGCGATCTGTCTTGATGTGACGCGGAGCTTGACTCATTCCATCTTTTTCCTTCCAGGCATTTTCGGGAGCCGCCCGGTTCTGAGCCGGAGAACTCCTGTTCTACTTAGTATAGCATTCTTCCCGCAGATTCGCAATCAGAAGTTGTTTTCGCAAACAGGGTGCGCAAAACCTTGCAGGCAGTGTGCCATGCTCATGAAAACGGCTTTCCCGTCTTCTGCGTCAGCCTTTCTTCTGATGGGCCTTGATATCCTCATAGGCCGCCGCAGATTCCGGGTCCAGCGGCTTGCCCTGCGAGAGGACGAAATCGTTGGTCTGCTTCAGCGCGGCCAGCATGGCGGCATCCAGATCTTTCATCTCCAGCTTCCGCAGCTTTTCCACGCCGGGCCAGTCCCGTTCCTTGCTGGTCATGTCGGCCAGATAGATGATCTTATCCAGTCGGCTCATCCCGGCCTTGCCCGCCGTGTGGCAGGCGATGGCCGAGAGCACCGCTTCATCCTCCACGCCCCACTGGGTGCGGGCGAGGATGGCGGCGCAGATGCCGTGCCAGACCGGTGCCGGGCGGGTCTCGCCGCCCTCTGCATACTGGGGATATTCCCGCATGAGCTGGCGCATCTCGTCTTTGGAGATCTCTTTTGCCGAGTCATGGAGCAGCGCAGCCAGCGCCGCCTTGTCCTCGTCGGCGTCATACCGCTTTGCCAGCTTGACAGCCATTTTCCTCACGTTCAGGGTGTGCTCATACCGCTTATCGCTCAGCCGGCTGCGCACAAGCTCCTTTGCCTGTTTCAGATTCATTGCCAAGACCTTCTTCCCTCTCCCGGTAGAGTTTTTCCCGCCGGATGACATGGCGGACAAGAGCCGGGAGCTCTTCTTCACATTCATCTCCTGCGGCCAGTCTGGCGCGGAGAGCGCTGCTGGCCATGGGGAGCGCCTCCACCGGAGCGAACAGGATGCGCGCCCCGGTGGGGTCCAGCTGCCGCGCTTTGGCATGGAGGGCCGGGTCATCCCCGATGTTCCGGCTCGTGACCACCAGATGGGTCAGCCGCAGGATATCCTGCCAGCGATACCAGTCGTCAAAGCTCAGCAGCATATCACTGCCAATGGCGAGGTAGAGCTCTGCGCCGGGGTTTTCCCGGGCCAGCATCTCCACCGTGAGTACGGTGTAGTTCTGCCGGCCCAGCCCGGCCTGCTCCACTTCCCAGCCACTGACGGTGAGGTCAAAGCCCAACTCCTCTGCCAGCTCGGCAAAGCAGCTGCACATCTCCACCCGCAGCGGGCCGGACGCCGCTGTGCTCTTTTTGAAAGGCGACACCCCTGCCGGCATCACCACTACCCTGTCCGGTCTCACCCGGGCCACAGCCGCCCGCAGATTGTTCAGGTGGCCGTTGTGAGGCGGGTCGAAGGAACCGCCATAAAGCAGGATCTTCATTCTCTTACTTCAGCAGGTCGGCGTAAGCGCTGTCCTTTTTCTTCTGGAGATAGAGCACAAACTTGGAGCCGATGACCTGCACGCAGTCTGCGCCGGTGGCCTCAGCCAGCTTGACAGATGCCTCACGGGCATTGTATATGCTGCTTTCCAGCACCTTTACCTTGATGAGCTCGCGGGCATCGAGGCAGTCCTTCACGCCCTGGATCATGGTCTCGTCGATTTCCCCCTTGCCCACAATGAAAACGGGGTCCATGGTGTTTGCCTTGCCGCGCAGGATCGCGCGCTGTTTGCTCGTCAGCATAATAGTTTCTCCTTTGTATTTCGTTTTATTTTGATGTTCGGTAGTGTTTCCAAGTGGGGCAGATGCTCTGCCATGGGAGGCTGGGCGGAGGGTGGTTTTCTGCCAAGCGGCTCAATCGCAAACTTGTTTGCGATAGCTGGTGGGAAACTGCCGGACTGCCCAGCCGATAAGATGCAACTCCAAGCCTCCTGCTCCGATATTTTCCTTCGCAAGCGAGGTCGGGTCGCGGCTCTCAGCGTCTGCTTCGCTGCCGCTTGCATCTTGCTGGCCGCGGCCTCAACATCAGTTCTAGGTCGGCCCACCGGTAATTACCTTCGCAAGTGAAACGGGCCATTCCATCGCCCGCCC
>DCCL01000208.1 GCA_002313795.1 Faecalibacterium prausnitzii | reverse complement strand
TGTTTTGCAACAGCCCCTTTTTTTGTTGAGAAAAATTTTTTCTCAAAAGCGTAAAATAAAAATCCTCTCATGGTCAAATTGATGTGATATCAGACCGATTTTTGTGCGATATCCCAAAATCGGAAAAAGATGTTGACAAATGGCATGGGGGGTATGCTGTTGGAAAGGATGGGAAAATAAAGTTTCCCGTCTGCTTTCTGAAAAGTGGGAGGAATTTATCATGAGATTATCCGATAAGGTCATGGCTGTTGTGCTTGCCGCAGCAGTGTCGGTCTCCATGCTCACCGCCTGCAGCGGCGGCGGTGGTGGCGGCGGCGGGAACAATGGCTCCAGCAGCTCCACTTCTTCAAGCAGCAGTTCCAGCGCGTCTTCTGACAGCACTTCCGGCAGCGGTGCAGGCGGCGGCTCTTCGAGTTCCAGTAAACCGTCCAGCAGCTCTTCTTCGAGTTCGAGCAAACCGTCTGGTAGTTCTTCTTCGAGCGCCAGCAGTTCGTCCGAATCGAGCAGTTCGTCCAGTTCTGATAGCAGCAGCTCTTCCAGTGCTTCCAGCACGCCTACCGACCCCACAGAACCGGCTAAGGGACAGACGGTTGCTTATGCAAAAAGCCGGACGGTAACATTCCTCAAGAATCTTTCCAGAGCAAACAAGTATACCATTGATGTGCAAATGACGGACTCGAACATCGGCGAAGCAGATACAGATGGTCAAATCGTACTCTCAACAAATGGAATCCGTTCGTATGTTGAGATAAATAGCCCTCAACTTGGAGAAGAGTTTGGAAACAGGAGCATTACGGGTGTAATCAGTCTGGTAAATAATAGCTTGGTCAATCCGCAGGCGTGGACGGCAATGACTATGAATGACCCGGATTTAGCAGCAGTGAATAAAAAGGGCATTTATAGCGAAGTTGAGTTAGACGATGCAATAGAAAGCGACAATCAGCGCAATGAATTAGTAGAATCGTTACAGCCAGTGGAAGGTGTGGAGTTCAGCTGGGAAAACCGTGGAGTATATTATATTGAAAGCCAGACCATCGATTACGGCGACGGAAGAAAGCTTGTATATACTTATGCATATAGGGGCGGAGATCAAGTCCCTGCGTATGCAGACCTCCAGAAAATGATAAATGGTCAGATAGTTGCAAGAAGCTATCTGAAGTTTGCAACACTGAAGTTTGAGGCAGACGCAGGACTGATGGATTTTGACAATGTTCTCAGCAATTATATATATGTAGATACAAGTAATACTGAAAATATGGATATGGCCCGCACCTTCAAAGCGGATGCTAAAAATGCCAAACGTGCAGTCGTCTGGTAAATCGACATCATAGGAAATCTAAAATTAAAATAGCAAGCGCCGCCGCACAGTCTGTCTGTGCGGCGGTGCTTGCTGTATTGCTTGTAAATTTCACATCTGTATGTTACTATAATGGTGAAACGAAGGAAGGTGACGGCATGGCGCAGAAGGATGCGACCGAAAAGATACTGGAATCCTATAATGATGTCTTCTCGGACATCGTGAATGTGCTCCTGTTTCAGGGAAGACCGGTCCTGTCCCCGGATGAGCTGGAAGACCAGGCTCTCCGCTCCTACTATAAAGCAGACGGCAGACTGTATGAAATTGAACGGGATGTTGCCAAGCGCTGGAAAAACGGAAATATCCGTGTGGCTTGTATCGGCTTTGAGAATCAGACCGCTTCAGACCCCAATATGCCGCTCCGTGTGATGGGCTACGACGGTGCCGAATACCGGGCACAGCTTCTCGGAGAAAATGAAAATCTCTATCCCGTTGTGACATTGGTGCTCTACTTCGGACATAATAAACCGTGGCATGGCCCGCTCTCCCTGAAAGAGCGGCTGAACATCCCCAAAGAATTTGAACCCTACGTCAATGACTACAAGATCAACCTGTTTCAGATCGCCTACCTGACCCATGAGCAGGTAGAACTTTTCCGGAGTGATTTCAAAGTCGTTGCAGACTACTTCGTGCAGAAACGGGAAAACGGCGATTACATCCCCAGCTCGCAGGAATTGACCCATGTACAGGAAACACTTCAGCTGCTGAGCATCATGACGAATGATAGCCGGTTTGAAGAAGCATATAATACCGATATCGATGGCCAGAAAGGAGGCCCACGCAATATGTGTGACGTGCTTGATAAGGTGGAAAACCGCGGCATTGAGAAAGGCATAGCAAAGGGCAAGGCGGAGGGCGAAGATACTCTGGCTCTTTTGATGAAAAAGCTGTTTGATCAGAACCGTATCGAAGATGCAAAGAGGGCTTCTGAAAATAAGGAGTACCGTATCAAGTTGATGAAAGAATTTGGCATCAACTAAAAATGCAGAAGAGCATGATCCTCTCTGCCCCAAACTGGAACCCCTGCTCCGGCATCACAACCACAACAAAAGGGCTGCTGCAAAACACAAATGTCGTGCTTTGCGGCAGTCCTTTTTTCGTTCCACATGGAACAATCATTCAAAATAATCCGCGTACTCCTCGGTGAGCTTATTGCCCAGCCGCCGGATGCCGCCGTAGAGGTGCCGCTCCACCAGTGGCTCAAAGGCCGCCAGGTCACACCGCTCGATGGCGTCGATGAGGTTGTGATGGTCGGCTACCACTTCTGCCAGACCTGCAGTGGTCATGGTGTCCAGCATCCGGAAGCGGCTGTAGTCGGCGTGAGCGTTCTGTAAGGTGCGCCAGAGGTACATCTTGCCCATGGCAGAGAACCAAGTCTCGTGGAGCAGGGTATCGGCCTCGTAAAGTCTGTTGAAATCCTGCGGTTCGGCCTTTGCCAGCTCGTCGTAGGCGGCGGCCCGCTGCCGGATGAGGGCCCGGTGCTCGGGGGTGCAGTGGGGCGCAAAATCCCGCAGCACCCGGGCCTCCACCGCAATGCGCTCATAGATGAGCTCGTCCACGATGTCCCGGTTCAGCCGGGTGACGGTGGTGCCCTTATAGGGCACGATTTTCACCAGCCCGTTCTCCTGCAGCCGCTGCAACACCACCCGGATGAGGGACCGGGGCGCGCCGAAGCGGGTGCAGAGCGGGTTCTCGCTTAGGGAGCAGCCCGGCCGCAGCGTCAGGTCGATGATCTCCCGTTCCAGTACAGCGTATATCTCGGAGTCGTTTTTGTATTGTTGTTCCATGATTCGTTATTCCTGTTTGCGGCTGCCGGCCCAGACAGGCCATCTGTCGGGCACCGGGAGCTGAAAATCCATGACTTTGCCGGTATCGGGGTGGAGGAAACGGAGCCGGGCACTCTGCAGGGCGATATCCCCCTTGACCCTGCTGCCATACTTTCCATCACCCCAGAGCGGATGGCGGCGGGAGGCAAACTGCACCCGGATCTGATGGGTGCGGCCTGTGTGAAGGGTGATATCCGCAAGGCTGGCACTGCCGTCGGGGGCTGTGGCGGAGATGCGATACTCCAGCACGGCCTCTTTCACGCCCTTCCGGGGGCGGCTCACCGGGAAGACCCGGCCTTTCCGGCTGTCCTTGAACAAATAGTCCCGCAGGATGCCCCCGGCGGGCAGTGCTTCGTCCGGCCCGCCTGCAATGACGGCCCGGTACTGCTTGACAAAGGGCGGTGCGTCCGGTGTGCCGGAGGCAAGCCCTGCCCTGCCGTCCTGCTCGGCGTAGACCTGCTGGCTTTCCGTCACCTGCCGACTGAGGGACGCGGCGGCCCGGGGTGTTTTGGCATAGACCATCAGGCCGGACACACCAGTGTCCAGACGGTGGATGACCCCCACATAGGCGTCCGGCTTCTTCCAGAGCTCCCGCAGCACGGCGGGCACGCCCTCTTCGCTGGAAAGACCGGCGACCTTATCCAGCACCACGAGGGCAGCATCTTCGTAGAGTATCACAGTTTGCCCTCGTCCACCAGCGCCTTGAGCTTGAGCACGCCTGCGATGGTCTTTCCGTCCCGGATCTCGCCGCTCATGACCATCTCATAGGCTTTTGCCAGAGGGACGCGGTCGGGGGTCAGGAACTCGTCGTCGTCCAGATGCATCTGGGTCTTGTGCAGGCCGGTAGCCACCCACATATAGATGATCTCGGTATCATAGCCCACGGTAGGATAGAACTGGCCCAGAGAGGTATAATGGTCGGCAGTCAGGCCGCACTCCTCCCCCAGCTCCCGCTTTGCAGCCTCAAAGGGGTCTTCGCCCTTTTCCAGCTTTCCGGCGGGCACTTCCCACAGCTCCTGCTGCATGGCGTAGCGGAACTGCCGCACCATGCAGATGGTGCCGTCCTCAAAATAGGGTACGATGCAGGCACCGCCATGGTGATGCACGACCTCCCGCTCGGCGGTCTGACCATTTTCCAACAGGGCGGTATCCTTGGTCAGAGTGATGACCCGGCCCTCAAAGAGCACTTCGCTCGTAAGCTTCTTTTCAAAATGTGCAGAATCCATGGTTTTGTGCCTGTCCTTTCCCTGCGCCGGGGGCGCATATGCTATGGAACAAGTTTACGGCAGAAT
Source organism: Faecalibacterium prausnitzii (assembly GCA_002313795.1). Taxonomy (GTDB): domain Bacteria; phylum Bacillota; class Clostridia; order Oscillospirales; family Ruminococcaceae; genus Faecalibacterium; species Faecalibacterium prausnitzii_L. The sequence goes on along the minus strand of DCCL01000208.1, from coordinate 763 downwards.
CTGTATAAATGTCAATTATAAATTTAGAATTTTGTAAGAAAAACCCTCATCAATGCTGGATTTTGCCTCACAAAGGGCTCATGGATGCAGCGAGAAACACATCTGTAAAAAAGCACTAAAAAAAATTCTGAATTTTTGTTGTGTTTTGCCAGTGGGTTTCCGTTGCCTTTGGGGGCGGAATTTGCTATTATAGTATACGAGCAATAGTGCCTTATGGGGTTCTCCGGCCCCGGGCAGGGCTATTGCCCTTGGATAAGCAGCAAGCTTTCAGGGAGTTCTCCGGCTCCGGTCAAGGCAGAGCTGCTGCCAGAAGAGCAATGTGTCTTCAGGGAGTTCTCCGGCTCCGGCCAAGACGATTGCCCCGCGCAAAAGGTACTTAAATTCTGAACAATGGAGGAAGAAAAATGCCTAGAGCAAAGCAAACCATGGATGGCAATACCGCTGCCGCCCATGTAGCATATGCCTACACGGACGTGGCTGCTATCTACCCCATTACCCCGTCCTCTCCGATGGCTGACTCCGTGGACCAGTGGTCCGCAGCCGGCCAGAAGAATATCTTCGGCAACCAGGTCAAGGTCGTTGAGATGGAGTCTGAGGCCGGCGCTGCAGGCGCTGTGCACGGCTCTTTGGGTGCAGGTGCTGTCACCACCACCTTCACCGCTTCTCAGGGCCTGCTGCTGATGATCCCCAACATGTACAAGATCGCTGCTGAGCAGCTGCCCTGCGTGTTCGATGTTTCTGCACGTACCGTTGCTACCCAGTC
>DCCL01000107.1 GCA_002313795.1 Faecalibacterium prausnitzii | reverse complement strand
TCGAAACACCCCTCTCGTCCTCTGGCCCGCGGAGCGATCATCAACCTCGCGAAAGCAATACCCTGACCATCGCTACAAGCGAAAGATGCTGTGCCCCTTACAAAAACCTTGTTGCAAGCAGAAAATCTGCCCCTGCCACAGGCGGGTGATGCCGTTTATCTTACCGACACAAAAGTCCTGCGTCAGCAGTACCCTTACTTCCCCACGCAGAACCTCTCAAACACCTCATTGATGACATTCTCCGAGGCATTCTCCCCCGTCAGCTCACAAAGGGCTTCCAGTGCGTCGTCCACACAGACCGAGACCGCATCCAGCCCCAGCCCCCGGGCAGCATCCAGCGCCCCGGCCACTGCATCCCGGGCCCGGGTGGCCGCAGCAAGCTGCCGCTGACCCGAAAGGCTTGCGGCGTGGGGGTCTATCTGGTTCGTACCCAGCAGACGGGCCACGGCGGCTGCAATGACCTTTCGTGCTCCCTCTTCCTGACAGCAGACCGGCAGCACCATGGCAAAGTAAGGCGCGATGACCTCTGCATCAAATTGGCTGGGCTTGTCCTCTTTGTTGACCAGCGCAATGGCCGGACGGCCTGCGCAGCGCTTTGCCAGCTCGAGATCTTCCCGCGTGATAGGCTCAGAACCGTCAAATACCGCCAGAATCAGCCCAGCCTCGTCCAGCTTCTTCCAGCTGCGGCGGATGCCTTCCGCCTCAATGGCGTCCTCTGTCTCCCGCAGACCGGCGGTGTCAAAGAGGTTCAATCGGATATCTCCCAGCTGCACGGCCTGCTCTACCACGTCACGGGTCGTGCCGGCCACCGGAGTGACGATAGCCCGGTCAAACCCGGCCAGCAGATTGAGCAGGGTGGATTTGCCTACGTTGGGCCGGCCCACGATGGCACAGTCCACGCCTTCCCGCAGGACGGCACCGGCATCGTAATTCCGGATGAGGCCGTCCAGTTCCTGCTCTACCCCGTTCAGGACGTCGCAGAGGTGCTGTTCACTCAGTTCCGGGACATCCTCCTCCGGGAAATCCACCCAGGCCGCCAGATGGGCCTGTAATGCGGTGAGGGCGTCTTTTTCTGCGCCGATCTTCCGGGCCAGAGCACCGTTGAGGGATGCATTTGCCAGCGCCGCGCCCTGTCGGCCATCGGCAGAGATGAGATCCATAACGGCTTCTGCCTGGGTCAGGCTGAGTTTGCCGTTGAGGAACGCCCGCCGGGTGTACTCGCCGGGTGCTGCCGGGGCTGCGCCTGCCGCGATGCAGGCTTCCACCAGCCGCCGGGCTACCGCGCTTCCGCCATGGCAGGAGAGCTCTACCACATCCTCGCCGGTGTAGCTGTGAGGAGCACGGAAAAACAGGGCCACACCCTCATCAAAGGCATCTCCGCCCTCCACAAAAGAACCGAACAGGGCGGTATAGCCTTTTGCATCCTTCACTTTTTTGGCCGGATTGACCGGACGAAATACTTTTTCTGCCACATCATAGCTTTCCGGGCCGGACAGCCGCACAACGGCGATACCGCCCGCACCCGGTGCCGTGGCAATGGCCGCGATTGTCGAATGCTGCATCTTCTCCCCTCCTCATGCGCAGATGAATACAGTATATTTTACCACGAACCGACAAAAAAAGAAATACACTCCACAAAAAAGCGGCGCACCGCCGGAAAGTCTCCCGACGCTGCGCCGTCTGTCTCGTATCATCCTCTGGTGATGCCGTTGACCCGGTAATATTCTTCCTTGGCCATATACATCCGCTGCTCTGCGGATTTGACCAGCACGCTCATATCGATGCCGCCCGCGCTGCTGGTGGCAGTGCCCACAGCCACGGAGTAGCCGTCCTCATCCACCGCGCGCACCAGCGTCCGGATGAGGCCGCGCATCTCTTCGGCACTCTTGTCCATGGCAAAGGCCACGAACTCATCGCCGCCCACGCGGTAGCTGTACTCTTCCCCGAAGATATCCTGCACATGTGCCGCCACCTTTTGCAGCATCTCATCACCGGCCGCATGGCCCCGGGTGTTGTTCAGCTGGTGGAGACCATTCACATCCATATAGACGCAGCTCAGGGTATTGGTACAGCGCATGGGGTAGCTGTGCATCTGGCTCTCGTAGGCATTGCGGTTTTTCAGGCCGGTGTTCAGGTCAGTCTCCGCGATGCCCATCAGCTTGTGGCGGATGGAAAAATTATCGTGCATGGAGATCATGATGAAGGTGGAGATAATGCAGGACACGGCACCGAACACGACACCGTTCAGGATATCTACCGCAAAGGCCTCTCCACTCTTAAAAAATCGACAGACGACAATGAAGACCGCATCAAAAAAGGCGACATTCAGGATGTGCTGGACAGGCCGCATGACGAACAGCAGGGGCACCGCCAGCAGGAAGGCCACGAAGCTCACCGAGGGTGAGTTGGGCGTCAGGCTGATGCCCAGATAAATGCCCAGCACATAGAGCAGCGCTGCAAAGGCGTACATCAGCCAGGTGAGCAGCAGGCCATTCCTCTGCGGAAACGAGAGATTGACCATCTGAAGCACGGTGCAGACGCCGAGTGCCGCAAAATAGGCAGTCATGTTGTGCCGCAGGAACCCCAGCGTGCAGGACAGGATGCTCAAAATAGCCAGAAAGGTACAGGCGATCCAGAGATAGGCTGTCACCTTGTGCCGGTTGGAACGCTGTATCTCCGGCAGACAGGCCTGGTACTCCTCCCGCGACATCTGCGCATAAAGCAGCAGCCTTTTCAACCCTTCCATAGCCGTCCTCTTTTCAAGCGATATCATCTCTGCCGTCCCAGAGGGCGCACTATCCCCTTTGAAACGGCGGGTCCTTTTTTATTGTAGCATGAACGTCCGGAAAATAAAACCTTCTGCACTGCCACGTTTCCATTTTCTATGATATGTCAAAAAGTGGCAAACAAATTCGTTGATATTAACCATTGATTTTTATGATCTTCCTGTTCCACGGACACAAAAAGGGCGTGCAGCCCGAAGGATGCACGCCCTTTTGCAGTGAAAGCTCGCGCCGATCCCCTGCTCAGAATGCAGCGATATCGGCAGTGGTGATGGCCTTGCCGGGCAGCGTACGGCTGTCGGCATTCTCGGAGAGAGCCAGCTTGCCCTCGCGCAGCAGCTGGACAGCCTTCTCGTGGTCGGCAGCATTCCAGTTATTGCCCACGATCTTCCAGTTGTTGTCCACATGGGGCTCGATGGTGCCGCCCTTGACGATGCGGATGTACTCGCCCAGCAGCTCACGGACGCCGCCCACGTCGCCGCGGACATCGATCTCCAGCAGCTTGGGCAGCTCATCGCCGGATGCGAAGATATCAGCATAGGTCAGCAGCTGGGTGCTGGCGCGGTAGTTGTTAACCGCGATCACGAACACATCGTCATCCTGCACAGCCTCGCCGTTGGGCCAGGTCAGGTTCTGGATACGGTTGCCCGGCTCCTTGGAGATATCGATGTCATAGTTGACACCCTCAAAGGCATCGTACAGGTAGTAGCGGACGGAGGGGTCGAATGCGATGGTCACATCGCCCGGCACCCAGGTCTTGAAGAAGGCAGCAGACCACTCCATATACTTGCGCAACTGCAGGCCGTTCATCTGCAGCTTGTACAGGGTGTTCTGGTAAGTATAGATGCTGGCCATATCGCACTTGCGGATGGTGCCCTCCTTCATCTGGGAGGTCATGGAGGTCAGAGCCGTTGCCGACACCTGAGCGTCGGTGTAGTACATCTGCACCTCGTTGATGAAATCCAGCAGAGCAGTATCCTGAATCATGGCCTGCGGCAGGCAGTCGATCTCGTTGGCGGGAGCCAGATCGCCACCCACCAGCTGACCGATGGGAGTCACAGCGTCGGCCTTGGCGCGCTCGTCGTAGGAAGCCAGCAGAGCGGTCAGAGTGGGGTCGGGAGCGTAGTCCTTCATGTTCAGGTTCTCGGAGGTGCGATTTTTCACCTTCCACTTGCCGTTCAGACCGCGCTCCAGATAGACATGAATCTCAGAAAGGGTAGCGCCGGCGTTCTTGTTCTCCACCACCAGCACGCCATTGATCATCTTGTTGGGGATGCTCTTGTGGCCGTGGGCTGCCACGATAACATCGAACTCCGGGCAGGCATTTGCCAGATCGGTGACGCCGGAACCGTAGACACCGTACTCGTTCTCAATATCCATATGCATGACGCCCAGCAGGACATCGACCTTATCCTTGATCTTGTCAATGATCTTGCGGCTCTCATCCACAGGGTTGGTGACCGTCCAGCCGGTCAGGTTCTTGGAATCCCAGCGGGTGATATTGGGCGTGACCATGCCGATGACACCGATCTTGACGCCGCCCTTGTTGATGATGGTGTAACCATCTGCCAGAGGCTTGCCGTCGGGGCCATAGACATTGCCGGTCAGGACTTTGGCCTTCTCCTGAGCCAGGACCTTTTCCAGGGTAGCCATGCCGTAGTTATACTCATGGTTGCCAGTGACACAGACATCGTAGCCGATGGCATTCTGAGCTGCGATCATGGGGTGGATATCATCGTTCAGGAACAGCTCGGCGGAGTTTGCCTGAATGGTATCACCTGCATCCACCACGAGGGTGTTCTTGGTGCGGATCTCCTTGATGGCTGTGGCCTGCTGTGCCACACTGCCGGAAGTGTCTTCCTTGTTGGCAGCGTAGTCCCAGGGGTCGAACTTGCCATGGGTATCACTGGTGGCAAGGATCTGCAGGTCCATGCTCCACAGATCCTTGATGCCGGCAGCAGAAGCAGCCGGAGCCATGCTGCTCATTGCAGCCGCAGCTGCCGATGCGGTGACGACGCGCAGGAAATTACGGCGGGAAATCTTATTCTGTTCCATAACGATCCTCTCTTTTCTGCTCAGTGTGAGAAGCTGTCTTCGCAAGCAGAGTGCTCCGGACGACGAGAACCTGCATCTTGATGACGCAAGACCATTCGGGCAGTGTGCAATGCTCATGAAAACGGTTTCTAAGCCTTGAAGCGCTTGTGCAGCTCTAGTATATAGCCATTCACACGGATTTTACAATGTGCAAGTAGGAGAAAAATTTCTTCCGGAATTAGACATATTCTCCAATTTCCCAATAAGAATTACTTTTCTTCTGAAATTATTCTCCCACAGATGCTTTTTATTGTAAATCAACTTCAGGAAAAAGATGTGTAAAATTATAAAGCATAAAAAGAGCCCCTCTCCGGCACGGCAGATGCCGCACGGGAGAGGGGCTCTCATAAGTTTTGTGTTTACAGCTCGATCTTGCCGAAGCTCAGATCTGCGAAGTCATCCACGCGCTCGGTGCGCTTGGGTGCAACGGGGGCTGCATTTTCTGCATCGCGGGGAGTATAGGTGCGCTCCGGCACATTGGAGCGATAGCCACCCCGGTTGCCGCCGCTGCGGGGGCCGCGGCCATTGCCTGCACCGCGGCGCTCTCCGTTACGATGATAGCCGCCATTCCGGCCATTGCCGTTCCGGTCACGACCGCCGCGGGGGCCGCGGGGACGTACATTTGCACTCTCGGCCACAGCGTTGGGGTCGGTGGAGTAGATGACCACGCGGCGGTCACGGCCCTCGCCCTTGCTCTCGCTGCGGACACCCTCCATCTTGCCGATGGCCGAGTGGATGATGCGGCGCTCGTAGGGGTTCATGGGCTCCATGGCAAAACTGCGGCCGGTGCGGCGCACCTTGGCACCGATGCGCTGTGCCAGTGCGGTCAGGTCGCTCTCCCGCTTGTCGCGGTAGCCAGCCACATCGAGGCCCAGCTTGATGTAATCACCCTCGAGGCGGTTGGCCACGAGGCTTGCCAGATAAGACAGGCTCTCCATGGTCTCGCCGCGGCGGCCGATGAGGGCACCCATCTTCTCGCCATCCAGCCGGATGATGGTAGCTTCGCCCTTCTGCACAGCGCTGAAGACCACATTCTGGACGCCCATCTTCTCGATGACGTCCTTCAGGTACTCGACAGCGGCTTTGACCTTGGCGTTCTCCTCGATGTTGATGGGAACTTCCACTTCCTCGTCCTCAGTGGCAGGAGCTGCCGGTGCCTCAGCAGGAGCAGCTTCCTCTGCGGGGGCGGCAGGGGCCTTCTCCACAGCAGCCGGAGCTTCCGGTGCAGGCTCTTCTGCAGCGGGAGCCGGGGCAGCCTTCTCCTCCACGACGGGAGCGGGCTCTTCCACCGGGGCAGCAGGAGCCGGAGCATCCGGGATCTCCACGCTGACGCGGACTTTGGCAGGGGTGAGCTTCAGGCCCAGAAAACCGGTCTTCTGGGGCATTTCCAGCACTTCGTAGCTGACGTTGATATCGTCCTTTTCCACGCCCAGCAGAGCGCAGGCGTTGGTGCGTGCTTCATCGACCGTCTTGCCGGTCGCTTCCTGCGTACGGATCATAACCGTCAATCCTCCTTTTTGTGTTCCAGCTCGCTCAGCGGCACCGTGCGCTCGTCTTTGTAGCGCTCAGCATCCAGCTGACGGGCATACTCCAGACGGCGCTTGTTCATCTCGCTGGCGGAGATGTTCTTCTCCACGACCTGACCGGTCTTTTCGTCGGTGACTTTGATGGTGGTGCTCTTCACGCCCCGCTTCTCTTCCTTTTTGCGGGCTGCGATCTCAGCCTTGACCTGCTCCTTCATCTTCTCGGGGTCATAGATCTTGCGCATGACCTGGGTCTGCACAGTCATGACCACGTTGGAGATAACGTAGTACAGAGAGAATGCGCAGGGCACAGTGAAGCAGAAGAAGACGTACATCAGGGGCATCATATACATGGTCAGCTTCATGCTGCCCTGCAGCTCCTGACCGGAAGCCTTCATGCTGATGTGGGTGGAGATGAACATGGTCACGATGGCCAGGATGGGGAGGATCAGCAGAGGCAGGTTATCCGCAGCCAGACTGTACTGGGGCACGCGGGTCAGGTCGATGCCGAAGAAATCCATGTGGTGGCCGAACTCGGTGATGGTGTTCAGCTGGTCGGGGGTAAAGGCAGAGGTGACGGTGGCCTCACCCTTCAGCACCTGTGCGATGATGTTGGTATCGCGGGTCACCTGGGTGAAGCTGATGCCCAAAGCGGTCATGGCCTCACCGGCGGCATTGATGGCATCTGCACCGATGTGGAAGATGCGCTGCAGGGGGCGGTACACGACCTCGATAACGCCGAACATGACGAGGAAGTTCACCAGCATGGGCATACAGCCTGCGGTGGGCTTATAGCCGTACTCCTGTTGGAGCTTGATGAGCTCTTCCTGCTGCTTATCGGGCTTGTCCTTGTACTTTTTCTGGATGTCTGCCACCATCGGCTGGAATGCGGACATCTTGGCCATGCTCTTCTGCTGGTTGAGCTGCAGAGGGATGCTGAGCAGGCGGATGACGATGGTGAAGATGATGATGTCCCAGCCATAGTTGGGGATGAGGTTGTAGATCCACTCCATCACATAGCCGAGAGGTACACCAAGGATGTACAAAATATTCATGTCTCTGTCCATTCTGCCCCGCCTGTGGTGCGGGACGGTTTATTTTTTCGTAGGACGCTCTGCCCACAGCCCAGCGCGTCACAAGAAGCAGTGTTGGATTTTCCACTTATTTTTCGTGTCTGGTGGAAAACAGGGCCGACGCCGACAGGCGGCGGGCCGGATTTTTCCAGCGGCCTTTCTCCGGCACCGGGTCATAGCCCCAGCGGCCCAGCGGATTGCACCGGGCAATGCGCCACACCGTGAGCAGCAGCCCCTTGATGCAGCCATGGGTGCGGATGGCTTCGATGCCATACTGGCTGCAGGAGGGGGTGAACCGGCAGTTCCGGCCCAGCCCCGGGCTGATGAATCTCTGGTAGAAACGAATGAGCCCGCAGAGGGCCCGCTGGAAGATGCTCATGCTTCCGGCTTCCGGGCCGGAGGCAGGGTGGCGGGGGGCTTTGCGCCGGGCTGCTTTGCCTTATCCGGCAGGCCGGCCTGGGCAAACAGTTTTGCCACGACAGCGCTGAGCTGCCAGCTCTTGAGCCGGGGGGTGATGCCCCTGGCCACAAAGACCAGATCGTAGCCGCCGATGTTGTAGTCGAGATGCTCATCGATGGCGGCTTTCATGACGCGGCGGGCACGGTTGCGCTGTACGGCGTGGCCGATCTTTTTGGTGGCCGTCAGGCCCACCCGGGTGCGCCTGCCCCGCGTCTTGAGGACGTAGAGCACCAGCGCCTGATTGACATAGGACTTGCCGCGGGCATACACGCGGCCGAACTCGCCGTTGCGGCGGATGGGACGATAGCGCATCCTGTGCGCCTCCCTTCAGGTGATGTGGGAGCATCTGCCCGGAAAAAGACAATGCTCAGTGTTCAGTATAGCAAAAAAACGCCGACATGAAAAGCTCATCCGGACGCTTTATCTGCCAAATCTTTGACAGTTTTTTTAGGCAATGCGTCCAAGCTCCGGCCCCCGAAGAGCCAAAAGCAGGGTAAAAAAATAAGACCGCCAATCCAATATCAGCGGCCTTTGTGCGCATATTCCATTCTGCGCCGGACCCTTTGCATCTCGCTCCGGATCAGACAGTCAGGCTCTTGCGGCCCTTAGCACGGCGTGCGTTGATGACCTTGCGGCCGTTCTT
>DCCL01000283.1:1895-3294 GCA_002313795.1 Faecalibacterium prausnitzii | reverse complement strand
CCAGAAGATGAAGAACATGGTGGGCGACCTGAACGTCTGCAGTAAGAAGGGCCTTGCAGAACGGTTCGACTCCACCATCGGCGCAGCCACCGTGCTGATGCCCTTTGGCGGTGCACGCCAGCTCACCCCGCAGAACGCCATGGTGGCAAAGCTGCCTGTGGACGGCGAGACCAGCACCTGCTCCGGCATGGCATGGGGCTACAACCCCTACCTGACCAGCGCCAACCAGTATGTGGGCGCACGGCTGGCCGTGGTGGAGAGCGTCACCAAGCTGGTGGCTACCGGCTTCCGCTATGAGGATGCCTACCTGACCTTCCAGGAATATTTCGAGCGTCTGGGCACGGCTCCGGAGCGCTGGGGCAAGCCTCTGGCCGCTCTGCTGGGTGCACTGGATGCCCAGATGGGCCTTGGCATCGCCGCCATCGGCGGCAAGGACAGCATGTCCGGTTCGTTTGAGAATCTGGATGTGCCTCCTACGCTGGTGTCCTTCGCCACTGCCATCGGCAAGGCAGGCCGTGTCGTGTCCACGGAGTTCAAGAAGCCTGAGAGCACCGTCGTGCTCATCCGGCCCATCATGGACCCGAAGACCGGCTGCCCCAACTTCTCCTCTCTGAAAGCCAACTACAAGATGGTGGAGCAGATGATGGAAGAGGGCATCGTGGCCTCCGCAAGCTCTGTGGGCTTCGGCGGTCTGGCAGAGGCCCTGTTCAAGATGGGTCTGGGCAACCGTATCGGCTTCAAGATGATGAACAACATGACCACCGGCGATATGTTCAAGCCCATGTATGGCTCCATCGTGCTGGAAATGGTCTCTGATGCCCCGGCAGGTGAGCTGCTGGGCGAGACCACCGCGGACTACACCTTTGAGTGCTGCGGCGACAAGCTGGATATGGCGGAGCTGCAGGAGATCTGGGAGTCCAAGCTGGAGCCGGTCTACCCCTACCGCAAGGCAGGCCCTGCCGTCGAGAAGATCGACGACGACCTGAAGACCCCGGCTGCTGCTCCCAAGATCGGCGTGGCAAAGCCCAAGGTCATCATCCCGGTCTTCCCGGGCACCAACTGCGAGTATGATACGGCCCATGCCTTTGCCCGCGCCGGTGCTGACCCTGAGATCCTGGTCATCCGCAACCTGACCCCCGCTGACGTCACCGCCAGCTGCGAGGCTCTGGTCAAGGCCATCAACGAGAGCCAGATCGTCATGCTGCCCGGCGGCTTCTCCGGCGGCGATGAGCCGGACGGCAGCGCAAAGTTCATTGCGTCCTTCTTCCGCAACCCCGCCGTCACCGAGGCTGTCCGCGACCTGCTGCAGCACCGCGATGGCCTGATGCTGGGCATCTGCAACGGCTTCCAGGCCCTCATCAAGCTGGGTCTGGCTGCTTACGGCGATATCCGCCCCATC
>DCCL01000283.1:1542-1871 GCA_002313795.1 Faecalibacterium prausnitzii | reverse complement strand
TATGACCCGACCCTGACCTTCAACACCATCGGCCGCCATCAGAGCATGCTGGTGCGCACCCGCATCTGCTCCACCGGCAGCCCCTGGCTGAGCAAATGCAGCGTGGGCGACCAGTATACCATCGCCATCAGCCACGGCGAGGGCCGCTTCGTGGCACCCCAGAGCGTGCTGGATACCCTCATTGCCAACGGCCAGGTCGCTGCCCAGTATGTGGATCAGGACGGCAACCCCAGCATGGATCTGCGCTACAACCCCAACGGCTCTGTCCTCGCCATCGAGGGCATCACCAGCCCGGATGGCCGTGTCTTCGGCAAGATGGGCCACTCGGA
>DCCL01000283.1:0-1456 GCA_002313795.1 Faecalibacterium prausnitzii | reverse complement strand
GGCGGCGTGGACTATTTCAAGATTTGATGGTACAATAAAAACAAAAAAGAAAACTGCCTGCTGAAAGCACGCCCTCACCCGTCACCGCCTGCGGCGCTGACGCCCTCCCCCGGCCGGGTGAGGGCTTTTCCATGGCCGTGGTACTGAGCACTGCCTTCCCCCGAACGGGGGAAGGTGTTGAACGAAGTGAAGCGGATGAGGGCGTACAAAGGCGGCAGTCAGAAAATGCCATCAGCTCACAGGAGGAAACACCAATGTCTCAGCATGACCGTTATATCAGCCCTTTTTCCACCCGCTACGCTTCCGATGAGATGCAGTACATCTTCTCGGATGACAACAAGTTCCGCACCTGGCGCCGCCTGTGGGTGGCACTGGCCCGGGCCGAGATGAATCAGGGCCTGACCAATATCACCCCCGAGATGGTGGCCGAGCTGGAAGCCCATGTGGATGATATCAACTACGAAGTCGCCATCGAGCGGGAGAAGCTGGTGCGCCACGACGTCATGAGCCATGTCTACGCCTACGGCCAGCAGTGCCCCAAGGCAGCGGGCATCATCCATCTGGGTGCCACCAGCTGCTATGTGGGCGACAACACCGACATCATCGTGATGCGTCAGGGCCTTGAGCTGGTGCGCAAAAAGCTCATCGGTGTGCTGGCCAAGCTGGCAAAGTTCGCCGAGGAGTACAAGGATATGCCCTGCATGGCTTACACCCACTGCCAGCCCGCTCAGCCCACCACCGTGGGCAAGCGCGCCACCCTGTGGGCCAACGAGCTGGTGATGGACCTGCAGGAGATCGACCACCGTCTGGCTACCCTGCAGCTCCGCGGCGTCAAGGGCACCACCGGCACCCAGGCTTCCTTTATGGAGCTGTTCAAGGGTGATGCCGACAAGATCCGGGCCGTGGATGCCTCCATTGCCAAGGAGATGGGCTTTGCCCCGGAGGCTGTCATCCCCGTCTCCGGCCAGACCTACAGCCGCAAGGTGGATGCCTTCATCCTCAACGCCCTGGCCGGCATCGGCCAGAGCTGCATGAAGTTCGCCACCGACCTGCGCCTGCTGGCAAACTTCAAGGAGATGGAGGAGCCCTTTGAGAAGAATCAGATCGGCTCCTCCGCCATGCCCTATAAGCGCAACCCCATGCGCTGCGAGCGCATCTGCGCCCTGAGCCGCTATCTGATGGTGGATGTGCTGAACCCCAGCTTCACCACCGGCACCCAGTGGTTCGAGCGCACGCTGGACGACAGCGCCAACAAGCGCATCGCCATGGCCGAGGGCTTCCTTGCCACCGACGCCATCCTGAACATCATGCTGAACGTCACGGACGGCATCGTGGTCTACCCCAAGGTCATCCGCAGCCGTCTGATGGCAGAGCTGCCCTTCATGGCCAGCGAGAACATCATGATGCAGGCCGTGGAGAAGGGCGGCAACCGCCAGGAGCTGCACGAGCGCCTGCG